>DASSWO010000109.1:0-8408 GCA_035704795.1 Methylophaga sp.
TACTTTTAAGTTAGCGGGATCGTAATTTTGCAGCGTCAGTTCCTGCGGATCCAGATAGTCCAGCGTGGTACGCAGCGCCCGGCGTAAATCATTGGCGACAAACGGTTTGGGTAAAATCGCTACCACGCCAGCCTGGCGTAACGGTTCCAGCGTATTAAAATCGGTTTCGCTGGAAATCAGCATAAAATTGCAGTCAGCATGCTGATCCTCAGCGCGAATTTGCAACAATAAATCGGCAGCAGTCATATCCGGTAAATACATGGCGCTTATCACCAGATCTGGCGGATATTGCTTGATTAAATCCATTGCATCAGCGCCATTGGCAACGCCGTCAATTTTGCTGACACCCGCTTCTTGCAACTGACGCATAATAATTTTTAATTGGGTTGCTGACGGCTCGACCAGCAGAATCGACAACTCAGCTTCACTGACATTGAACATGGGTTAAAAACTAACTCCGCACCAGACTAATCGCAATTTGCTGTCGGCTGGCTGAACCTACCAGCAGGTCAATAAGCGTTAACGCAAAATCCATCGCGGTCCCCGGACCGCGAGACGTCACACGGCGGCCATCAATCACCACAGCATCTTTTTGCAACGATATCTGCGGCCATTTATCAGCATCTAACACATCGGGATAAGCGGTTGCCTGAAAGCCGTTTAATAGACCTGCGGTGGCTAATACCAGCGGCGCAGCACAAATGGCCGCCAGCCATTTCTCTTGGTCTGCCATGCGCTTGAGTAGTTGATGAACACGTGGATCGGCATTGAGGTTATTGGCGCCGGGCTGACCGCCGGGTAGCACGATCATTTCAAAGTCATCATCCAACACCGTGTCGAGCGTGGTGTCAGCCAGCAAGATCACCCCTCTGCTGGCTGTCACCGCCAGATCTTCAGTCAGACTGGCGGTGACCACGTCTATTTGGGCGCGACGAAGTAAATCGATGAGTGTGACGGCTTCCAACTCTTCACAACCTGTGGCAAGCGGAATCAACACTTTGCTCATCGAATTTATCTCAGCGATTGTTTTGCAAAATGGCCATACCTTTGAGCAGATTCAGTGCTTGTGATAATGGATAATCACGCACTGCCAGCGGTTGATCTTGCAAATCCTCCGCCTTGGCATCAATGTTTATTGGATCCATTGAATCTGGATCCGTTTTTTCGTCTACCTCAGGCTTTTGGCCATTTTCCAGGTGGTCTGCTAAATCGGCTTCACGTAAAGGTGTAAATTCACTGTCTTCGAGAGCTGATACTTGAATACCTTCGATGGCAATATCCGGTTTAATACCATCGGCCTGAATCGACCGGCCATTAGGCGTGTAATAACGCGCGGTGGTCATTTTGACGGCTGTTTCATTAGTCAGTGGCATCACCGTTTGCACTGAACCTTTACCAAAGGTTTTGCTGCCAATAATCACCGCCCGTTGATGATCTTGCAGGGCGCCAGCGACAATTTCTGATGCTGAAGCTGAGCCAACATTAACTAGCACAATGATAGGCGCTCCATTAAGCATATCGCCGGGTTTAGCGTAGAATTTCTGATCAGCGTCTTCGATACGGCCTTCAGTATAAACAATAAGGCCCTTATCAATGAAGGCATCGGAAACTTCAACGGCTGCATCCAAAACACCACCGGGATTATTACGTAAATCCAATACCAGGCCTTTCAGTTTGCCGTCATTTTCCTGTTTCATATCGCTAATGGCGTCGCGGACGTTTTGTCCGGTCGATGATTGGAATGTTGAGATCCGGAGGTAACCGTAACCCGGTTCCAACATCTCGTATTTGACACTTTTAACTTTAATGATGTCGCGGGTTATTTCCAGTATCAACGGTTTGATCTCACCGTCGCGAATGATAGTTAGCTCGATCTTGCTACCAGGTTCGCCGCGCATGATATCGACGGCATCATTTAATGACATACCTTTGACGGGTTTGTCATCGAGGCGAATAATCAAATCGCCAGCTTGAACGCCGGCTTCTGCAGCTGGGGTGTCGTCAATCGGTGCTACCACTTTGACAAAGCCATCTTCCATGGAAACTTCGATACCAAGTCCACCAAATTCGCCACTGGTGCCTTCGCGTAACTCTTTAAAGCCTTCCTGGTCGAGATAGCTTGAATGCGGGTCCAGCCCTGACAACATGCCACGGATGGCATTTTCTATTAATTCTTGATCTTTTACTGGCTCAACATAGCTGCTTTTAATACGGCCAAAAATTTCTGAGAAAGCTCGCAAATCATCAATTGGTAAATCGGGTTCAACCGAGGTACGATCAGCAAAAACCATTTGCCCGAAAATTAAGCTCATGCCCAATAGGGCGCCAGCAGTCATCAGGCTCACATCGCGTTTCACAAACTTCATATTAATTCCTTATTTCGCAGCTTAGCTTTGCTTTTGCAGCCATTTCAGCGGGTCAGTTGGACTGCCTTTGTGGCGAATTTCAAAATACAGTCCAGCTAGTTGCCGAACCCCCTGATCACCGCTTTGTGCAATCGTATCGCCGGTGTCAACAATATCGCCGACAGACTTCAACAGACTGTCGTTATTACCATATAAGCTCATGAACTGATCGCCGTGATCAACAATGATGAGTAAGCCAAAGCCTTTCATCCAGTTGGCAAAAACTACTTTTCCGGCAGCACTGGCGCGAACCGGTTTGCCAGGCTCAGCTGCAATCATGATGCCCTTCCAGCGAAGTTTACCAAGATTTCTGGGCTCACCATAGCGCGCCAATAATTTGCCCTCTAATGGCCACAATAATCTGCCATTCAGACCTGAAAAGTTTGTTAATGGTTTCTTTTGTTTATCAACAGGTGGCTTGGCGACCGATTTTCTATTCAGTTTAGCCAGTAATTCTTGTAAAGCCTGTTCCTGTTGGCGCAAATTATCAAGTTGCGCCGTCTGTGAACTGATTTTTTTATCCAGCGCGGCCAAGGTCGTTTCGCGCTGATTTTTTTCAGCTTTTAGTGCGTCTTGTTGCACCGTTTGCTCTGCCAGCAGTTGTTGTAAGTCTTTTTGTGCAGCAAAAACCGCTTTTTGCTCAGCGCTGAGACTGTTCAACAGATTGTCAATCTCGGCCAGTTGTTGTTCTCGGGCCGCATGGAAATATTTGTAATAAGAGTGATGTCGGCTGATTAAGGCCGGATCTTGCTGATTTAGCAGTATTTGCAAGTACCCCGGCTGGCCTTGCATATAAGCAGCACGCAGTTGTTGGTATAGCGCGTCCAGTTGCGTTTGATGTTCGGCTTGTTGTTTGCCAAGCTGATTTTCCAGCTTTTGGACCTGTTCATTCTGCTCGGCAATAGATTGTTCAGTTTGTTTTAAGGCCCGGCTGATTTCAGAGACTTTCAGACTTTGTGCTCGCAGTTGCTGATAAAGCGCCTCTTTGCTTTGTTTATCAGCCGTTAAGGACTCACTGAGCTTATCAATTTGACTGCGCACTGCACCAAGTTCTTTTACCGGTTCATCAGCCAGTATTGCAGCGCTGAACAGCAGTCCTGAGACCATAAGCAATAAACGCGACATACTAATAATAATCAGTTTAACTCTACCAGTAAGTGCTTACTCATTTCAGCAGGGATGGGTAATTTCAACAAACTGAGCATGGTGGGCGCAATATCAGATAAATTGCCTTGCGGCACACATTGGCCGGGCCGGCCGGCATAGAGCAGCGGTACCAGATTGCTGGTATGCGCAGTATGCGCCTGCCCTTGTTCATCGTCCTGCATTTTTTCGGCATTGCCGTGATCGGCGGTCACCAGCATTTCGCCGCCTGCTTCTTTTAAGGCTGACCAGATCCGGCCAAGACAATTATCCACTGTTTCAATAGCTTTAACGGCGGCGGCGAAATTGCCGGTATGGCCCACCATGTCAGCGTTGGCAAAATTGCAAATAATCACGTCAAACTTATTGCTATGAATCGCTTTGACCAATTGATCAGCGACTTCCGGCGCGCTCATTTCAGGTTGCTGATCGTAGGTTTCAACTTTGGGTGAAGGCACCAGAATGCGTTCTTCACCTTCGTAGGGTAGATCGCGGCCGCCATTGAAGAAAAAAGTGACATGAGCATACTTTTCAGTTTCGGCGATGCGCAGCTGATTTAGACCTTGTTGAGCAATGTAATCACCGAGCAGGTTATTGAATTTTTCCGGTGGATAAGCGGCGGTTGCCGTGAAATCTTTTTTATATTCAGTCAATGTGACAAAGTCGCCAAGGACAATTTGCCGGGGCTTGGCAAACGCATCAAAATTATCTTTGATAAAACATTCACTAAGTTCGCGGGCACGGTCAGAGCGGAAATTCATAAAGAAGATGCTGTCGCCATCCTCTATTTTCACGGCATCACCGATGACGGTCGCTTTGACAAATTCATCATTTTCATCACGCGCATAGGCGGCTTCAAGGCCGGCTTTTGCAGAATCGGCATGAAATTCAGCTTCGCCTTCAGTAATCAGGCGGTAAGCTTGTTCTACTCGGTTCCAGCGTTGATCCCGATCCATCGCATAAAAACGTCCGATGAGGCTGGCTGTTTTGCCTGTACCTACCTCGGCATAAGTGGCTTCCATGGCGGCAAGCGAAGCATGGGCGCTACGCGGCGGCGTGTCGCGACCATCTAAAAATGCATGGACATAGATCTGCTGGGCGCCACGTTGTGCCGCCAATTTAACCATGGCCTGAATATGCTCAACATGACTGTGCACCCCACCATCCGATAACAAGCCCATGATGTGCACTGCTTTACCGTTTTTAACCGCAGCGTCAACGCCGTCAGTCAAAGCGCTGTTTTCAAAAAAACTGCCGGTTTTAATCGCCTGACCGATGCGGGTAAACTCTTGATAAACGACCCGGCCAGCGCCGATATTTAAATGGCCAACTTCGGAGTTACCCATCTGCTCACCCGGTAAACCGACGCCGGCACCCGATGCATTAATCAGCGTGTGTGGATAATTTTGCCAGAGCTGATCCCATACCGGTGTGTTGGCGGCCATAATGGCATTATGCTTGGGATCTTCACTATAACCCCAGCCATCAAGAATAATCAGGGCTAAGGGGCGATGTGGCTGACTCATGTTGTTTTCCTTTGATCACGGTTGCTGGGGCCTCCGGACGTCAAAAACAGCAATACCTGCAAATCGACGACAATGGCGTGTATTATATGGGCTTTTGTGATCAATTACAGTCAAACACCAGCAGGTAAGGTAATTGCAGACAACCAATGTCACCTTGGTGGCATTTTACGGAGATATTGAGTAAACGACCGTTTCTCTGACAGTGATATCACATCCGTTAAATTTGAAGAAGCTTTGCATTTTGGTGATGGTTATGACCAAGCGCACGCTGTCATAGCACTTGATTAGAATGATGTGTGACTTATTTTGCAGTAATCAGCAGGCGGAACAATTTTAAATATGGAAAATTTAGGCGAATTTATTGTTAACCATTGGATTTTATCGACACTTTTTGTGGTGTTGTTATATCTGGTTTTTTCGGATGTGCTGACCCGTAAGCTAAGCGGCGTAGAATCCGTCAGCGTTAATGAAGCCGTCACCATCGTCAATCAGCAAAAAGGTTGTTTTGTTGATATTCGTGACAGCGAAGCATTTGCTAAATCCCATATTGCTGATGCTGTTAATGTGCCGCAGGCTGAGATGGATAACCACCTGGCTAAATTGAAAAAAACCGATCAGCCACTGGTGGTGGTTTGCGATAGTGGTCAGCGGTCACGCGCCGCAGCCAAACAACTGAAAGCCAAAGGCTATTCCAATGTCTCGGTTATGTCAGGTGGATTATATGCCTGGCGCGAAGCTAAACTCCCACTCTTCGGATAACGGATTTAATATGGCAAATGTAATTGTATATTCGTCGGCACATTGCCCGTATTGCGTCATGGCTAAGCAGTTATTAGAGCGTAAAGGCGTGGCTTTTCAAGAGATCCGCGTTGATCTTGAGCCCGCTAAGCGCGAAGAAATGATGCAGAAAAGTAAGCAGCGCACTGTGCCGCAAATTTTTATCAACGACCAGGCAGTTGGTGGTTACACCGATTTGTTGGCTATTGATCGAGCAAACAAGCTTGATCAAATGCTGGCCTGAATTTTAAGACTCACATTTAAGTTTAAGGATTTATCCCATGGCTGAAGACAACGCAGCATCACAACAAGACAACCAACCCCGTTTTATTATTCAAAAGATTTATACCAAAGATGTTTCTTTTGAAACGCCAAACTCACCAGCAGTATTTCGTGAAGACTGGAAACCGCAGCTGGATCTGCAGTTAGGTAACGAATATACCCGTATTGACGACGATAATCATGAGATCGTCCTGGTCGTCACGGTCACTGCCAAGGTCAACGATAAAGTCGCTTTTATTTGTGAAGTGAAACAGGCTGGCGTCTTTAGCTTAACGGGCTACAGTGATGAAGAAATGGGCCCGCTGATCGGTAGTTACTGCCCAAATACCGTCTTCCCATTTGCTCGTGAGGTGGTTTCAGATTTGGTTATTAAAGGCGGTTTCCCACAGTTGGTGCTGGCACCAGTCAACTTTGACGCCGTCTACAAACGTAAACTGGATTCACTGGAGCAAGCGCGCCAACAGGCAGCTGCGACCAAGCAGGAAACTACGCACTAATAAACGTTACACTCATGGTCAATGCGGATGTAAAAAGCTTGATGCCAACGCTGGTGCTCGGTGCCGGTGCCTGGGGGACAGCATTGGCGATTGCGCTGGCTCGTAATGGCCATGAAATATGGTTATGGGGACGAAATAGCGACCAGTTAAAAACAATGCAGGTCGATCGTAGCAATGCTGCGTATCTGCCCGGTATCGATTTTCCTGAAGCGCTGCAAGTTCAGCCAGATTTACATGCGGCCGTCAGTCAGTGCCTGCATTTGTTAATTTCGGTGCCCAGTAATAGCTTTTCGGCACTGTTAGAACAGATTCAGCCCTGGTTATCGCCAGTCACGCCGGTTAGTTGGGCAACCAAAGGCCTGACGCCACAAACGGGTATGTTTTTAGATGTGACGGCCAGAGAGATTTTAGGACCCGGTCATCCTCTGGCAGTGATTTCTGGGCCATCATTTGCCGATGAAGTGGCTTGTGGTCTGCCCACCGCGCTTACCGTTGCATCCAGCGATGCGGCTTTTGCCAACACACTGGCCGGTGCTCTGCATGGTCATAGTTTACGGGCTTATACTTCATCCGATGTACTGGGCGTGCAAATTGGCGGTACGGTCAAAAATGTGCTGGCGATCGCTGCCGGTATTAGCGATGGCTTACAAAATGGTGCCAATGCCCGGGCAGCCTTGTTAACCCGAGGTATGGCGGAAATTATGCGGTTGGCAACCGTGCTCGGTGCTGAGCCACAGACAATGTTTGGCTTGTCTGGTATCGGTGATTTGATTTTAACTTGTACCGATGATCAGAGCCGTAATCGCCGGCTTGGCCTGGCGATTGGTCATGGTTTAACAGTCGATGAAGCAGTACTGTCAGTCGGCAAAACCGTAGAAGGCATGCATGCTGCTCGTGAAGTCTTGTTGCGGGCACATCAGGCGGGTATTGAAATGCCTATTGTGGAGCAGGTATGCAAAGTGTTATTTGAAGGGTACGATCCGCGGCAGTCGGTACAAGCATTGTTATGCAGAGAGCCTAAAGCCGAAAACGGTCATCGCTAAAGCGATAAGCAACTGAATTTTAAGAGGAAAAGTATATGCGTGGTCTTGTTAAATATAGCGGTATCGTCGCGCTCAGCATGGCAATGGTGTTAGGGTTATCCGCTTGCGGTGGCTCATCAAATAAAGCCGAGGATCCGGAAGTTATCGTCACTTCGGAAGGCAAAATTCTGTTTGAGTCCGATTTGCAGTACGTCAAAGTGGTTGAAAGTCAAGTCGCTGGCGTGACTAATCAGCATCCTTATCCCATATCTGAAGAAGATATGCGGACCATACTGAGTTCGCTGTATATCAACCAAACCGTGTTATTTAAAGAGCAGCAAATTCCTTTATATTCACCGGGTGAGTTACAAATCTTGTCATCGGGCCTGAGCCGGGGTCTGGCGATCGCCGAAAGTGATGAAGATTTGATCTATGTAACGTTGGGTGTGCATCAAGGCGCTATCGCCAAAGAGCGCAAAACCAATACGGGTCGTGTGTTTGTGGATAGTCAGGGGCGGTTAAATATTATTTTTGGTCTGGTTCATGAAGACTATCGTGATAAAGATCAGTATACCGGTCAGGAAATTGATCGCCGTGTAAATCCGCTGCTGCCAGGTAGCCGTAGATTTGATTCTAAACCGGGTACACAAGTCGCGTTGGATAATGGACAATCCTATTATGTTGATCCAGAAACTAATGAAGAGCGCAGCGACTGGCTGGTGATAGATATTCCAACGGTACTGGCGACTGCTCGTG
>DASSWO010000117.1:0-8207 GCA_035704795.1 Methylophaga sp.
TCAAACTCATTCAGGCTACCATCGGCCGTAATTTGCAGATTGAGCATCGCAGATTGCAAGTTTGCCTGTAATTGGTGGCGATCCCGTTGCCCATCGATCAGAATCGTCATTGAATCCAGTGTCTGGTCAGCCAATTGTATATTGTTAGCCGATAATGACAAATCACTGGCGCGTTGCCCGTTTAAATCAATATTGGCTTTACCCTGTAAACGTTGGATGGCAATATCGGTATATGCGATATTTTCGCCATTAATTTCTGCCTGAAGACGCAAGGCTGATGGTCTGCCGGACAAATCACCCGATGCGGTTAACGCGCCGCTTAAATCCGGCATAAAGTCACTGAGATTCGGTGAGTTTATTTGCCATTTAGCAGCAATTTCGGGTTGCAACTGACCACTTAACTGAATTTCTGAGCTTCCTGCACGCAATGTAAAATTTGGAACCGTCAGACTTTCATTTGCCATAACCGCATCAGCATTGAGCTGGAATTGACGTTCACGCAATTCGCCGGTCAGGGCTATGTCTTGCAATTCAATTTCACGCAAACTTTCTGCAGTCTGTTTAAAACTAAGCTCAGCCTGACCACTGATAAGTCCGGGCCAATCTTCGGCAAATACTTTTGGATTAAACTGACGTAAAGTCAGACGACCGTTGACGGCAAGTTCATTCTGCATCGCGACTTCACCGGCAAAACCAGCCGCCCCCTCGGGTAATTGCAGATCAAGTTTAATATTAGCCTTTTGCATTTGTGGACTATCAGCACGCAACCGTAATTGATAGCGCTGATTATCAAAGTCAATCTTGCTATCCAGCTGTGCCTTAAACTCATTGACATCACCCGATATCGCCAAATCGCCATCGGCAATATGTAAATTTTTAGGACTTAAGACTTCCGGGATTTGAATATCTTGCCAGTTGGCAGTAATGGCATATTGCAGGCTTTCTGCCCATTGCAAATCCCCTTCTAGTTGCATTTCGCCGGCAGCATGCTGCAACTGCATGTCACGAATAGAAATTTTTTGTAAGTCCCCAACCGCGCTGACCAACATCGAAAATGCTTCGTCATACACCTGAGATTGGCTGTTAAGTTGCAGTTGATAGGACTGCAAGGTGCCAATCAAACTGATCTGGCCATTGGAATCATCGACAATTTTACCCGGGCGCAACATCGGCCAACTCAGAGACTGCCAACGACCGGTCAAAGCAAATTGAGGGTTATCCGCGTTGCTGATATCAATACTGCCACTGACATCGACCTCAGACGTCTCATTGAGTCGCAACCGGCTATCAATTAGCCAAGTCTGCAGATCATCACTGTTTAAACGGGTTTTCAAATGTAATGGAGGCAGTTCCGGATGTAGCTCGGTGATATCTGTTTCAAGCATCAATTGCGCAGAACTGAAATCACCATCGCCAGAAACACTGAATTGCTTTAAGTGACCCGCCTGGCCTTCTATTAATTGTCCCAGTGTCCATGACTCTCCTTCAACCATTAGGCGCCATTTGGGATCACTGAAGAGGTCCGTCAGGATAATGATTTGCTCAGAGGCAAACGGTTCACCCAGTTGCTGGCGTAACGTCATTCTTTGTAAATCACCACTCAACGTTGCAGTCGCATTAACCTCGCCCCATTCAGTATGATTGATGTTCAGGCCGTAATTCAGATTGGTCCGGTAATCGCCGCTAAACTGCACATCTCCTACCAATGTCACCGCCAAATCGGGTCGGATCAAATTAAATGAAGAGATGGTCAGGCGGTCATGGCTTAATCGCAGGCTGGCATCAAGCTGGTCAAACAGTAATTGACTATCGGCGTTGGCTGACGTTAAAGAGGCATCATTGATGCGTAAAGAACGGATGTACAAACCAACGGGTAAGGCCAGTTCGAACATTTCCCGGTCATCAGGTACCGGTTCATCTTTTTTTTCCGGCAAGGTGATTTGTAATTTACTGATGTGCAGCTGATTGACCATCAAACGGCCACTCAAAACAGACCATAACTGCCAACGGCCATCAATTTCGCCGATTTGAATTTGTGGTCCCCCTGCCGGGGTATAACGAATATTCTTAAGGATCAGTCCATCATAAAGTCGGCCATCGGCTTCACCAATCTGCAAACCATCAACTGCTTTCTGGATGAATTTCAGACTGGTTTGTAAACCTGACTGGGTAGCCAGCAACCAATAACCTGCCAGCACCATAGCCAGAAGCAAAGCTGCAACGCTAATGGCAGCTAACCGGCGTTTCATAAATCCGGCCCTATAACGATGTGCAGACCGATTGGTTTGTCTTCATCTGAAATACCCTGGGCAATATCGACCCGGATTAGCCCTACCGGTGATCGCCAGCGTATCCCGAAGCCAACACTGTATTCAATCGTATCCGACCAGTCATTGAAAGCATTACCAAAATCTGTAAACACTGCCCCGCCCCAGTTACCGTAGAACATGTTTTCATATTCAATACTGCCAACTGCCAGATAACGTCCGCCCACTACTTCATCCTTGTCATTTTCAGGCCCGAGTGATTCATAATCAAAACCACGGATACTGTTGTCACCCCCGGCAAAAAACCGTAGTGAACTGGGCAATTGGTCAAAATCACTGACAGACGTAGCACCAATTTGTGCACGGGTGATCAGACGACTGTTGTCAGTCAGACCATGAATATACTTGCCTCTTAATACTACCTGAGCAAAGGAGATATCGGATAGTAGCGATTCAGATGCACCACTTAATGACATACTGAAACGACCGCCCTGGCGGGTATAAATCGAATTGTCGGCCCAGGTCCGTGCATAAGTGATCCCCGGGATCAACAGTAAAGCTGATTCAGAATCATCAGCAATATCAAAATCTTCCTGTAACAATTTAATACTGCCAGTTTCTTCCCAGCCCCAGCGCTCACGCTGATAATAGCTACCCAATGTGTAACTGCGACTTTCGCTGGTATCGGTGATTTCTTCTAAAAAATCGGCATTAACACCCACCTGCTGAATATTTTCACTCCAGAATGGCATCTGGTAATCGGCGCCAATACGGTTAACAATTTCTGAAAAGCGCATATTCGCTGACAGGCGATGACCGCGTTCGTTGATGTAACGATTTTGCCAGCCCAAACTCACTCGTGCGCCGGTATCGGAGCCGTAACCCACACCTGCGCTGTAACGATGTTTTTCATCAGCGCTGACCATGATTTCCACCGGCACCTGTCCATCGGCCCGCTGCTCAGGGAGTGTGCGGGCATTGATTTCATCAAAATAACCACTGTTATTAAGATTATCACGAAGCTCCAGCACTTTATCGGCTCGATAGGGATCACCGGTTTCAAACGGTGTAATACGACGCAGCAGATCCTCAGAGACTACGGTATCTGGGTAAACGATTTCACCAAAACGGTAGCGGGCACCTGATTCATATTTTAAACATACACTTGCCGTATTTTTATCAGTATTTACTTCAACTTTACTACAAGTTAATTTCCCATCAAAAAATCCGCGTTCCGCAGCCAGCCGTAAAATGGTTTTTTTGGCTGATTCGTAGCGTGCATGACGGAGCCGTTCATTCAGTTTTAACGGAAAATCAGCCAGTAAGTTCTGAAACACCACATCTTGTTGGGCTGCGCCGGTAACGGTTATTTGTAAATCGGTGATTCGTACGGGTTCGCCAACGTCAATCTCATAAGTTGCCAGCCACTGATTCTCTTCTATTTGCTGTAAATCAGCGGAAATGATGGGATTGTAGTAACCATAGACCGTTAAGGTTTGACGAATTTCGGCTTGCGCTGATTGATGCAAACGCCCCACTAAAAGCTCTGAAAGTCGCTCACTGTTGCGTTGCCGATGAATGGTCAGCCCATCAATAATACTTTTTTGGATGTTATCGTTAACGCCGGTAACTTTAACCTTGATAGCCGCTTTTTCACTATCAGCAAACACCGTGCTCACCAATAGCAAGCAAGCCATAACGGATAAAAAAGACTGTATTAGAATCAAACGCATTTAATCCAGACCTGAGTTTGTGGCATAAATCACCACATTTTGCTAACTATTATGACAGTCTGATGCGTTGCTTGTTGGTGGGCTCAGTCACTTATTGGCTGGCTGGCAATTTTTTGTTTTCGGTAACTGCTTGGTGAGCAACCAAAAAAATGACTGAAACGGCGGCTGAAATGACTGAGATCATTAAAGCCAAAACTATAACAAGCTTCGGTAATGCTCTGGCCGTTGCGGATCGCTTCGGCAGCTGATTTCAGGCGAATTTGTTGCTGAAATTCACCGGGCGTACAACCGAGTCGCTTTTTGAATTCAACGTACAAACGGCTGCGGCTCATACATGCCTTGCGGCATAGCTGGTCAATATCCAACGGCAAGCTAATGTTGTTTTCAATACAATTAATCGCCGCATTAATACCATTGGCATCAGGTACTTGCTGGCTATAACTGAGCAGCACCTCTCGACCTTGCTCACGTAATAGCCGGGTCACTAATTCCGATACGCCCAAATCAACCATGATTTCTTTATCGGGATCATTGCGGACATACAGGCCAACCAGTTTTTCCAGTAGTTGCTGGGTATCTTGCGTGTGATGGGTGTGAATAATCCGAGGCTGATAGGTCCAATCATGCTCTGGTACATCCAGACTTCCTAAGCCCCGCATGCGGTCTGAAATTGATTCAATCCGCTCCCGGGAGATTTCAATAGTCAGGCAAGTCGTTGGCTGATGCTCGCTGGCCTCGGGAAAATCAATTTCGACATAACCACCGGGCGGCATGACATAGGACTCATGTGGCAGGAATAATTCACCTTGCGTATGATAAATATCGTGCATAACCTTTTTGCCACTGACCATGCCGCAATACAGGATCTGTTCAGCATCAAGCCCCACGCCAGAGGCAGAGCGATAAGTATCATAAATACTCAGTTCGCTTTCGGGGCCGGCGAAAGTCAGCTTGTTTTCAATGAGAAGCTGGCGTTTATTATGGCGATTGTTAATAAAAGGGACTTTTTCGCTGCGCATTATAGGCATCTGCAAACTGTTGTTTTATATTGATTCTGCGGCGATTCTGGACTTTAAGTCAAGTTATTGGGAATATTGGTCAAGCGCAGGTTTCATCGTCAGCCTTATGCTGGTGGACTGTAACCAATCCTATAAGACAAACTAAAGAGAGAGAAATTATGATTTACGCAAAACCAGGAACAGATGGCGCCATTGTTTCGTTTAAATCCCGTTATGAAAACTTTATCGGTGGCGAATGGGTTGCACCGGTGAAGGGTCAATACTTTGAAAACATCACACCCGTTACTGGCGAAGTTATTTGCGAAATCCCCCGCTCTTCTGCTGAAGATATTGAGCTGGCGTTAGACGCTGCGCATAAAGCTAAAGATTCATGGGGTCGGACCTCAGCTACCGACCGCAGCAATATTTTGCTGAAAATCGCTGATCGGATCGAAGCCAATCTGGAAATGCTGGCCGTTGCGGATACCTGGGATAACGGCAAAGCGGTTCGTGAAACGTTAAATGCTGATATTCCGCTGGCAGTTGATCACTTCCGTTATTTTGCCGGTTGTATTCGTGCCCAGGAAGGCACGATGAGTGAAATTGATGAAACGACGATCGCCTACCATTTTCATGAGCCACTCGGTGTAGTTGGTCAAATCATTCCGTGGAACTTCCCGATTCTGATGGCCGCCTGGAAACTGGCACCAGCTCTGGCTGCAGGCAACTGCATTGTAATGAAACCTGCTGAACAAACGCCGGTTTCGATTTTGAAAGTTATCGAAGTCATTGCCGATTTACTGCCGCCGGGCGTGTTGAATATTGTTAACGGTTATGGTCGTGAAGCCGGACAAGCACTGGGCACCAGCACCCGTATCGCTAAAATTGCCTTTACCGGTTCAACACCCGTCGGTTCGATGATCATGAAATACGCGGCTGACAACATCATTCCATCCACGGTTGAGTTGGGTGGTAAATCACCAAACGTTTTCTTCGAAGACATCATGCAACAAGAAGAAGACTATATTAATAAGTGCGCAGAAGGCATGACGCTGGCGTTCTTTAACCAGGGTGAAGTTTGCACCTGCCCTTCACGTGCTCTTATCCAGGAAAGTATCTACGACGACTTTATTTCAGTCGTCATGGAACGCGCCAAAATGATCAAACGTGGTAATCCGCTGGATACTGAAACCCAGGTCGGTGCGCAGGCTTCACAAGAGCAATTCGAAAAAATCCTCAGCTATGTCGATATTGGTAAAAACGAAGGCGCACAATTATTAATGGGCGGTGGCATTGCTCAAGTTGGTGCTGAGTACGATAAAGGTTTCTATATTGAACCGACACTGATGAAAGGCAACAACAAGATGCGTATCTTCCAGGAAGAAATTTTTGGACCGGTGGTATCCGTAACAACGTTCAAAACCGAAGCTGAAGCGCTGGAAATTGCTAACGATAGTGAATTTGGTTTGGGTGCCGGCGTCTGGACCCGTGATATGAATCTGGCTTATCGAATGGGGCGCGGTATTCAGGCCGGCCGGGTTTGGACTAACTGCTATCACGCCTATCCTGCGCATGCCGCATTTGGTGGTTACAAAAAGTCAGGTGTCGGCCGTGAAAATCATAAAATGGCGCTCGAACATTATCAACAAACCAAAAACTTGCTGGTCAGCTACAGCACCAGCCCGCTCGGTTTCTTCTAGGCCATTGACTTAATTATAAGAACTCTCCCCTAAGCGCGGCTTTCGGGAGAGTTTTTTATATTAGCGGCTGCCACGACGTAGCGTTACACTCCATTAGATAGTAATAAAGGTAAGACTGATGGCTCAGGAAAATATTGAATCTACATTATTGGAAAATCGGCGTTTCCCGCCCAGCGATGCATTTGTCCGCAGTTGCACACTACGTGAGGACACATTAAAAACGTTACATGATAAGGCCGCGGCAGATAACGAAAGCTTCTGGGCAGAAATTGCCAAACAGGAAATTGACTGGTTTAAGCCATTTAAACAAACGCTGGATAGCAGTAACGCACCGTTTTACCGTTGGTTTGCCGATGGCGAATTAAATGTTTCGTATAACTGCCTGGACCGGCAGCTGGCTAAACATGCCGATAAAACGGCCATCATTTTTGAAGGCGAACCCGGTGATGTCGTCCATATCAGTTATCGCGAACTCCATGAAAAAGTCTGCATTTTTGCGAATGCATTAAAAAAACAAGGTGTGCAAAAAGGTGATCGCGTCATCATATATATGCCGATGATTACCGAAGCGGTGGTGGCGATGCAGGCCTGTGCCCGTATTGGTGCCATTCATTCTGTCGTATTTGGCGGTTTTTCAGCTGAAGCTTTAAAAGATCGTATTGAAGATACCAGGGCCAAAGTCCTCATTACGGCAGATGGCGGACATCGTGGCGGCAAAATAATCGAGTTGAAAAAAACCACTGATCAAGCGCTCAGCAAAGGTTGCGACAGCGTTGAAACCGTTATCGTTTATCAACGTTGCAAAAATGACATTACGATGCAAGATGGCCGCGATATCTGGTGGCATGATGCTGAGGCTGGTCAATCTGCTGATTGCCCTGCAATGGCCATGAATGCCGCCGATCCATTGTTTTTGCTGTACACCTCTGGCTCTACTGGCAAACCCAAAGGCATTCAGCACTCGAGCGCCGGTTATTTACTCAACGCTATTACCTCAATGCGCTGGGTCTTTGATATCAAACCCTCGGATGTTTTCTGGTGCACCGCTGATGTTGGCTGGATCACCGGTCATACTTATGTCGCTTATGGTCCACTGGCGACGGGCGCCACCATGATTATTTATGAAGGTGTACCTACCGTCCCGGATGCCGGTCGTTTCTGGGATGTTTGTGCCCGTCATGGCGTAACTACGTTTTACACCGCGCCAACGGCTATTCGTGCATTAATGAAAGTCGGTGATGAGCTGCCGAAAAGCTATGATTTATCAAAATTACGATTATTAGGCACCGTGGGTGAGCCGATTAATCCGGAAGCCTGGATGTGGTATCACGAAGTTATTGGCCAATCACGCTGCCCGATTGTCGATACCTGGTGGCAAACTGAAACCGGTGCCCATATGATTGCGCCGATTCCAGGCGTCACAGTGACCAAACCGGGTTCATGCACCCGTGCCCTGCCCGGGATTGATGCTGCTGTGGTCAATGATGACGGTGAAGAAATCAGTGAAGC
>DASSWO010000126.1:0-4856 GCA_035704795.1 Methylophaga sp.
ATATTTGTATTGCTACCCGAAAGCGCTGCAAAAGACTCGTATGCAGATAAAACGTATTCAGCTGTTTGCAATAACAACTCATCCATTTCTGTCTGGTCACTGGCGAGCGTATGAATTTCCAGTAATTCACCGTTATTAATATCTTTAATCATATCGGCTTTAATGTCATGGGCTTCGCTATGCACCGTTTCACTGAGCAGTTGATAATCAGTCCGATACAACTGCAACATGTCAGCAAATTCAGCTTTGATAACTGTTGGCAATGACTTTCGGTCCATTTCATCAGGACTGCTAACCAGCGCTTGCAACATGATTAATTCTTGTTTTGTTAACGTTGCTTTGGTTTTTTGCAGCGTTAAAAGATTATCCAACACCTGACGGCGATCACTGTCCTCTCCGTTTATCATTGCTGAGTGCATATCAGGATGACGTTGCCAGGCAACCATTTCAAAAACAATTTCCAACATACAGCGCATCAATATCTGACATTGGCGCAACATGCCCTCGTCTGCCAGCATAATAAACGCCTGATAATCCGTGTAGAGTCGATGCAAATATAGCCACTTTACGGTTTCAATTTCATCATCCGGATGCACCATAGCGTTATTAAGTGTTGATTTCAGGCTCTCCTGAATAGCATTTGTCAGTTGTCTTGCGGATGAGCTGTTGATTTCTTTCATGTTCACCTTCATATCTTAATAATGTTGTTTCAGTATAACGCCCTGCATTTGACTATTTAATTCTGAGTTCACTAGCCTGTGGTTCTATTAATGCAGACTTACACTGATTTTAACATTGCACTGTAAAGTTAACAGTTAGCAATATGTGTGGAAATCCACATATAAAACAATACCTTTACAGTAGACTATTTATTTAATTTGGAGGATAACAATATGGCCGCTGATTTTATAAAAGATGCGTATTCTATTGAACAGATTGTTGATGGAATCAATACTGCTGAAGAATCCTCAGAGGTAATGTATTTTGCTGGGTACAAATTGGACAGTGGCGAAAAACTTGCTGCCCACTATGCCTATGAAAAGGTTGCTGATTATGACCATATTTCGGATGATGAAATAGCAACGCACCTTCAAGCATTAAAAGCTAAAGATGCAGAGTTTAATTTTGAAGAAGCCAAGAAAATTGCCAAACAATTCTGTGAACATACCAGAACACCATAATGCTTTACAATGCAATTAACACAGGTATTAAAAACTGAGGTAAAAAGTATGAGCTGGAGAGAAACCGAAAACGAAAAGACCTATAATGATGAAGAGGTTAAGGCCCGGTTGGAAAAAGAACTCCCCCACTGGCATCTGGAAAACGGCTGGATCCGTCGCAAATATAAAACCAGTGGCTGGAAAGGCACTTTAATGGTCATCAATACGGTAGGTCATCTTGCTGAAGCTGCGTTTCATCATCCCGATCTGACTGCATCCTATGCATTTGTTATTGTTAAGTTAACTAACCATGCAGCAAAAGGGATTACCGATAAGGATTTCGAGCTGGCGCAGAAAATAGAGCAAGTCGTTATGTGGCAGCCGGGCACGGAAGGCGGTGCATTAGTCGGCACTCCCGACGATCCACGCTTTAAATATATTAAATACGATTGATTTGGGAGACCGGCCATGAATGAAGATACCTTAAACATGGAAATTCGTCAGTTTCTGAAGAAGGTCGGCATCAGTTCACAACGCGAAATTGAACAGGCAATTTATGCGGCGCTGGATACCCAACAACTCAATGGTAATGAAACATTGCCCATTAAAATTACGCTGACCATGCCTGATCTGGATTTACATCATCATCTATCCGGTCAGATTAAACTTGAGTAAATAGTATGGAGATCAATGAATTATCACCCTCTTTAAATGTGTTGGGCGAAAAGCTGGAATCCTGTAGCAACGACCCATTAACAGGTTTTTTTCGTGATGGGTGCTGCAATACTAATGACAGCGATTTTGGCTCACATACGGTATGTGTTTCGGTAACGGCAGAGTTTTTGCAATATTCGCGATTCAGGGGAAATGATTTGGTGACGCCGATGCCAGAACATGGTTTTCCCGGACTTAAGCCGGGTGATCGTTGGTGTTTGTGTGCGGCGCGTTGGCTGGAAGCGCAGCAACTGGAGATGGCACCTAAAGTTTATCTGGCCAGTACACATCAGCGGGCAACGGAAATAATTCCGCTGGAAATTCTGAAAAAATACGCAATGGATTTAAACTAAATCAATTAGTTACGTAATGTTTGTAAGGTTATATTTAACTTATATTTTCTGCTAAACGCTGATAAAAATCTGCTACAACGTTAATATCCTGAGTGATCGGCATAGCCGGTAAACTTCGCAAAAAAACTTTGCCATAGGGTTTGCTTAAAAATCGCGGATCGCACAAAACCAATACCCCATAATCGGCTTTATCCCGGATCAGTCTGCCTATCCCCTGCTTTAACTGAATAACCGCTGTTGGGATCTGAATACTACGAAACGGATTGCCACCCCGATTTCTTAAACTGTTAATGCGTGCTTCCAAAACCGGATCGCCCGGCGAGGCAAACGGAATTTTGTCGATCAAAACACAGCGTAATGCGTCTCCACGAACATCGACGCCTTCCCAAAAACTGTTGGTGCCGAGTAATACGGCATTGCCATGCTCCCGAAAGGCTTCCAGCAATTGCGCCTTGCCACCACTCCCCTGCACCATCAGCGGATAATCAGAATCAGCCAATAATTCAGCTACTTCATGCATCGTTTTATAGCTGGTGAATAATAAAAAAGTCCGCCCTTCACTGAGTTTAATGATTTCGCGGGCGATATTAGCAATATGCTGACTGTAGGCACGATCTGACGGCTCAACCGGAATCAGTGGCATATACAATAAACTTTGCTGCTGATAATTAAACGGGCTGTCCCAACGCGCGGTATCGGCATCAAAAATGCCCAGTTGCTGGCAGAAATGATTAAATTGCCCGGCAACCGTTAATGTTGCTGACGTAAAAATCCAGGCGGCTGGTTTTTCTTCCAGCCAGTTTTGAAAATGGCCGCTGATTTCAAACGGTGTGGCATGCAAAATAAAACCCGACGGACGGTTATCCAGCCACAAAACCAGGTTGTCATCTGTACCGCTGTCAAAAAACAAATCCAGTAAATTCAGCAGATTTTCAGCGCGCTGCTGACATTGTTTGAGTCCCTGACTGCGTTCGGCGGCAAGTTTCAACGTTTCATTGAGATTATCCAGCCGCTCCATGACCTGGCCATATTCATCATGAATACCGGTATCTTCAATAAATTGCTGCCAGGGACTGCGTTGTTCCTGATTACCCATTAAAATACGCAATCGTTGCAAACAACTTAATAATTGTTCAGCTTGATCACTGATGGCTGGCATATCGGCCGCGGCTGCCTGCATTTCCTGACTGGCATCGCGGCAGAGTTCTATAATTTGATGACTGCTGACCCGATGGCCAAGAAACTGACCGGCAATCGCTGGCAATTGATGGGCTTCATCAATAATAAAGGCATCGGCATTGGGTAAAACTTCGCCCTGGCCCGCAGTTTTAAGGGCAAAATCTGACATCAACAAATGATGGTTAATGACCACCAGATCAGATTCCTGGGCACGCCGGCGTGCTTCAATAATAAAACATTCCTGGTATTCTGGACATTGCTGACCCAGACAATTTTCCACCGTCGAGGTGACGCGTGACCATAGAATCCCGGCATCATCCAGCAAACTGGTTTCGCTTAAATCGCCATTATCAGTTTGCTGAGACCAGTTACGTAATTTTTGTAATAAAGGCCGCTGATATAATAAGCCATCATCTTGCTCAGCAAGCCCCAGCCGGTGATGACACAAATAATTACTGCGTCCTTTTAATACCGATGCCTGAAACGGCACACCCAAGGCTTTACGCAACATCGGTAAATCACGGTTAAATAATTGATCCTGCAGATTTTTGGTACCGGTAGAAATAAATACTTTTTGCCCGGATAAGATCGCCGGCGCTAAATAAGCAAAAGTTTTACCGGTACCAGTACCGGCCTCGGCAATCAGAATCGTGCCATTTTGCAAGGCCTGGCCGACTTTTTCAGCCATTTGCTGCTGGGCTTCACGCGGCTGAAATCCGTCAATTTGTCTGGCCAGTAAACCACCATCAGCGAACACGGCCTGTAGATCGTCTTGCATTACCATCCTTGTCTTAAATTCATTGCCCAAATCCACAGACTGCCGCTGATTAAAAAACCTGCCAGTGCCAGATAAAACTGCCATTGATAGTGACGCAATAAACGCTTTTCGGGTAAGGCCGATAAAATATAAGGCTTGTGATGCGGCCCTTTCGCCAGCAGATGAATAGCATCAATTGACTGACTCAAATGTTGCTGACGAACCTGTGTATTGGCATCGGCAACCGCCTGTTGCCATTCCTGTTCACTGATATCACTATCTTTATTCTGGTCATAGCGCTTTAGCAAAGCCTGAAAATCCTGCTTCCATTCTCGCAACAATAAACTGACTTGTTCACGCAAAATTTGTTGGCTGACCGTTTGCACACTGATAAACCAGCCTAACGCATAAATAGGCTGACCTGCTGATAAAAACCATTCACGATATCGGCGATCTGCATTGCGTTTATCTGACCAGGCGCGCTTATCGGCATGCAATATATCAGCAGCCTCGGGATCCACGACACAAACACCGGTTTCATCACGCAGATAGAACAAGCCATCACTGCGATAGCGTTGCACCACCTGCCAGCGCGTGCGTTGTCGTTTGCCATCAAAATAGGTTTGTTTTTGTTCGACAATAAACTCGAACCAGACGCAGTGTCGTCCGGAAATCGGCGATACGATAGGTGGC
>DASSWO010000161.1:0-7444 GCA_035704795.1 Methylophaga sp.
CGTAGCTAAAACACATTTTTTTATCCAGAGTGAAAAAGGCATCGGTGATACTGGTCAGTGTATTTTGCAGCTGTTGTGACAGGCGTTCACTATGCTGCTGCAATAATTTGCTTTGGCTGTTATCAATGCCTGAGCCATACCATTTAAAAATGTTGCCTTGGTCATCGCGGGCGGGTGTGGCACGAGTCAAATACCAGACATACAGACCATCATGACGGCGCATCCGGAATTCGATCAGATAAGGTTCACCGGTTTTTAATGATTGCGCCCAGCGATTCATGGTGGGCTGTTGATCGTCAGGATGTATGTAGCTCAGCCAGTTTTCAGTAATAAATCTTTCATTGGCGCCTAAAAAATCCATGGTGTATTTGGAGACATAATCCAAGTTGCCATCAGGTTGCGCGGTCCAGGCAAACAGTTGCATGCTATCAGCCATATAGCGAAACCGTCGCTCTTCTTCGGCCACTTGTGCTTCAACGACGCGATTGGTGTGAATGTCTTGTATAACACCGTGTATTTCACCTTGATCCTGATTATTCAGATAAGCGACCAAGCGAATCCATTTGATTTCATCGTTGTTTTGCCGCCAGCGGTATTCGGCATCCAGAGGTAATTTATCCGTATGGATATTTTCCAAAAAATGGTGGCCGTCTGCTTCGACCAGCATTTTGGTAAAATGCTGTAAAGGCAATGGTTGTTGATTTAATCCGAGAATTTGAGCCGCTTCGGCTGATAAAACCAACTGCTGATTGTCATCAAGTTGCCAGTGGCCCAGTTTGGCCAGACTGGCTGTTATGTGTAATTGCTGTTGCTGTAGTTTGAAGGTTTTTTGATGTGTGAGGCGGACCCGGCTGAGAATGTAAATCACCAGCAGTATCAATGAGGAAAAGATTCGGTTGGCGTAAATATTTAATGTTAAGGCTTGGCTACTATTGATGAGTGTCAAAAACAGGCCCAACCAGACAAAGACTATGCTCAGTGCAAACACAATATCGAGCAGGCGTGGGCGGGCAATAAAAGCTGCCAGCAGCAATACCGGCGCATACAACATCCCGTGAGCAAAACCCATTGGGGTCAAGCTGTCAGTCGCCAGGATTAGGATCAATAGGCCATAACTCAATGGCGCGGTTATTCGCCGCTGAGAGAATTGGCCAGGTTTCCATTGCATCAATTTCATCTTATGCCACGCCAAAGCTTGTCATTTATTGCAATGGAGAGCGTAACGCGCCCAGCTCGGAAATACTACTACTCAGCTCCCCGGCTGACGGCATGCGGATAAATGGCCTGTTCGGTGACCACATAGTTCATCGCAATATCGTGCGGTTGTGGCTGAATATCCACAAGTTTAAGCGACTCAAGACCCACACCAATCGCCAGCGGTGACGGTAAAATACTGGCAAGACTGCGATCATAAAACCCGCCGCCATTACCCAGCCGGTGTCGCTGATGGTCAAAACCAACCAGTGGGATGAGTAACACGTTGGGAACCAGCTCCGCTGTGTTTTGCGGCACCGGGATTTGCCAGATTTCAGGCTGCATTTCTGTGTCAGGTGTCCATTGACGAAATTGCAGCGCCGTATCTTTGGCTATAATTTTCGGTAAAGCAGCATGCCAGCCAAGATCCAGTAAATCTTCAATCAGTGGTTGGCAATTGAGTTCACCTTTGATGGGCATATAAAAACTGATAATGCTGGCTGGCAGCGGTGCCAATAAAGATAATAACCGTGTGTGGATTTGCTGTTCAGCAGCGAACCGTTCGGTTTCCGTCAAGGATTGGCGGCTTGCAATTAACTGCTGCCGTTGTACTTGCCGCCAGGTAACCCAGTCAGGTGACTCAGGCAACGCTCAACAGACCTTGTAATTGCTGTTTATTTGCAACCAGGTCGGCCAGGGTATATTGATCAAGCACATTTAAAAAAGCTTGCTGCGCTTTGCCGAGAGCACCTTTTAAAGTACAAGCCCCATCAATTGGACAATCACTTTGTTCAGCAAAACAAGGTAGTAATTGCAGATTTTCGGTTTGTCGAACCAGGCCGCCAATGCGGATCTCAGCGGCAGGTTTAGCCAATTCAAGGCCACCACCACGGCCGCGATGGCTGATCACATAGTTATGTTGGACGAGCGTCTGCGCGACTTTAGCCAAATGATTAGCGGATATCACAAACTTAGCGGCAGCATCCTGAATTGTGGCTTTGCTACCGCGCTTGACCTCAAGATAAATTAATAGCCTGAGGGCGTAATCGGTATGCGTGGTCAGTTGCATAAAAATTGACTCCGGTTTAACCGGTATTTAAGATACTTTAAACTAAGTATTTTCGATACCTATTTTAAGGGTGACTATACGCAATGCCAAAATGATTGCGTTATTTTGAGCCTCGTTGTTCATTTCTTGAGACGAGGGAGAGTCACTCGATCGCTTGTCTTACCATATAATACTTACCATTTACCCAGATTAAGCTATAGACAGACAATTTATAAGCGTTGCGGTCTGCGATATACGCTGATACTGCAACTATTGACCATCATTAAGCTTAAAAGATGCCCTCAGTTTATTAATTACTTACAAGCACATTGCGTTAGGAATTTATGCTGGGCACTGTTAATTGGTTTAAAAAAAATTCAGACCGAGCCGCAGACATTCGCTGTTTAAGTCCGCGGCGGCGAGACGGACTATTGCAAGATTCACGATGAAACATGGGAAATCAGGCGTTGGATAATAATCGCTTAATAATGATCAATTTAGTCCGACAAGTTAATTTAAGTTAGTTAATGGCTCACCAATGGCGGTGGTCTGAATATAAAGAAACATTTGCAATGACGCAGTTATCCCTTATCCAGCGCTGGCAACAGCGCTTTATGGCAAATCATGCCTCAATTTCAGAAAAATGCGCGGCGGCGAGTGGGGCTTTATTGGCTATCGTTGGCTTAATGTTACTACTTGACTGGCTGGGGTTGTCATCAGCTGGCAGTTTATTGGTGCTTGCGTCTATGGGCGCCTCAACCTTTTTATTATTTGTGGTACCGCATAGTCCGATGTCACAACCTTGGCCTTTGATAGGCGGACATCTAACGGCCGCGGTGATTGCCGTTATTTGTGCACAGTTAATACCTTCGCCAGTTTGGGCGACTGCGATAGCCGTGGGCTTATCGGTATTTGCCATGCATTTACTGCATTGCTTGCATCCACCGGCTGCCGCCACCGCTATGATCGCAGTATTGGGCGGCGAAGTGATTACTCAGTCCGGTTTTGCCTTTGTTTACAGTATTGTGCTGGCAAATTGTGGCTTACTGCTGACGCTGGCTTTGGTAATCAATAATTTATTGCCTGGCAGACGTTATCCCTGGCAACGGCATCATCACCCGCATCATCGGCAGTTTAATCCGGCGCATCATCCGCAGGCATTAGCTTTGAATGAAGTGGACTTTCGCAAAGCTTTAGATAGTATTGATGCTGTAATTGATGTCAGCGAAACCGATCTGGTGGATTTATATGAATTTGCCGTTGAGCATGCTGAGCAGCGGTTAAACCACCAAAAATAACAAGTTAAAATAATTCAGTTTAAATTAATATTGATTTTGTAACCTAAGCTCACCTTAATCAAAAAGGAAAGGAGCTTAAAATGAAAACATTTAACAAACTAGCGCTGGCAAGTTTAATTTCACTGGGTATGGTTTCTACTGTATTCGCGGATAGTGATGACATGCTTGAAATGCAGCAAAAAGCTGAGACATTTAGCTTAATAAGTGCTGAAGAGGCTAAAAATATAGCTAAAGAAACGAAACCCGGATTTGTCGACGATGTTGATTTAGAAGGTACAGGTACAGGATATCAATATGAAGTCGAAGTCGCCGACGAGCAGGGTATGGAATGGGATATTTATATTGATGCCAAAACCGGCGAAGTGGTTCATGTAAAACAAGATGATTAATTTCTAACAAAAACTTGTTGATAAAAAATAACGGCCTGCTTTCGAGTGGGCCGTTTTTATTCAGCTTTATTTAATGTTCATTTTTTAAAGTCATAAAGCTGAAAAGAAGGAGTTACTAATGAAAACCAGAATAGCTGTTGGAATATTGGCTTTAACAATGCTTACCGGAACGGTCGTTGCCGATGATGATATTAGAGAAATGCAACAACAGGCAGAAAAGCTGGGATTGATTTCTGTTGATGAAGCCCAAAAAATAGCCCTTGAAGCCAAGCCGGGCATTATTGATGATGCTGAGTTAGAAAATCGTGAATTTCTCGGCGGTTGGGATTATGAGTTTGAGATCCTGGGCCGTGATGGTAAAGAGTGGGATGTAAAAATCAATGCTGAAAACGGTGATGTCCGTGACATCAGCCGTGATTGGGATTTTTTCTGACAAATTATCGACCAATAATTTATTAACCCCGCCTTTTGGCGGGGTTTCTTATAACTGGCTGGGTAATGTAATGCTGACTTTTAAACCGCCAAGTTTTAGTGATTGAGCAAAATTTAATGTGCCGTTGTAGCTGTCGACTATATCGTAAGCAATGGCTAAACCCAACCCGCTCCCGGGTGTCGACTCATCAGCGCGAAAGCCGCGCTGAGTCAGCTTTTCTAGATCAGCTTCGGCACAGCCGGGGCCATCATCTTCAATAATAATCAAGCAGCCCTCGGCATGTGATTCGACGCTGATTTCTATGCGCTGTTGACTCCATTTACAGGCGTTATCAAGCAGGTTACCGAGTAACTCCAGCAGATCTTCCCGATCCCCGGCGAACTGCACGCGAGGATCAACATGCCAGTCAATAAGCAATGATTTATCAGCATGTAATAATCGTAAAGTGTTACTTAGCTCGGCAATGGTTTGTTGCAGATCGACTCGCTGGCCGGGTAAAGGTGCGCCTATTAAACGCGCGCGTTTAAGTTCGCGCTCAATAATGTTTTGTAACTCAGCGGTAGTGGTTTGCAAATGGCTTCTAAGTTCTGGATGAGCGCGTAATTCCGGTTCATCAGCAGTTTGATTTAATAAACTCATACGATTTTTCAAAGCATGTGCCAGGTTGCCGAGCGCTAAGCGTGAGCGCTGCGTTTTGCGAGTCATGTTAATGAGCAGCTGATTTAAAGCGGCAATCATTGGTTGAATTTCTTCAGGACCATCGTCACTAATTTGCTCGGCTTCGCCGCTGTTTAGTCGTAATAATTGCTGGCGGATTTTGGCAAGCGGTGACATGGCTTTACTGACCAACAACCACTGTACGATTAATAGCAATAGCAGGCCGATGCCCGAAACAATTGTAAATAACCACTGAAAATGCTGCCGATCTTCGCGTAGTGGCCGAATGTCCTCGGCGATAATGATAGTTAAGTTTACGCCGCGTTTGTTGTAGCCATTCACCAGCGCAAATAGTTTTTCATCCTGCGGTCCGGCCAAATACATTTGCTGTTGCTGGCCTTGAGACAGATTCTCAATATCCAGTTTTTCATCCCATAAAGAACGGGATTGCAGGCATTCCTGTTGACTGCAAACCCGGTAGTAACGTCCGGAGAAAGGGCGTTGGTAAAGACTGCTTAATACCTGACCATCCAAAGACAATGTGCCATCGACTGTTACCTCCAAATGGCCTAGCAGGCTTTCGGATTCACTTTGTAGACGCTCGATGAGCTGGGATTTGGTCAGTTGGTCGATCGCAATACTGAGTAACGCCCACTGTAAAATCAGCAAAATACTGAGCGTGACTGTTAGACCCAGCGTTAAGCGACGCTTTAATGAGGTCATGAATCGCTAAACACGTAACCCTGACCGCGCCGGGTCTGAATATAGGTGGCCCCGATTTTTTGTCGAAGCCGGTTGACGTAGACTTCCATGACGTTACTGTCTTTATCACTATCGTAATCATAGACATGCTCAGTTAAGCGGCTTTTTGAAACCACTTGTCCCGGATGCAACATAAAATAACGCAGCAACCTGAATTCGGTGCCGGTGAGCATTAAAACCTGGCCATTGGCCAGCGTAACTTGCTGGGCTTCTTCATCGAGTGCCAAACCGGCCACGGTCAATGGCCCGCTGTGTTTGCCATGACTTCGTTTCAGCACCGCATTGAGACGGGCCAGCAGCTCTTCAGTCTGGAAAGGTTTCGCGACATAATCATCTGCCCCAGTTTTAAAGCCGGCAACTTTCTCTTCCCAGCTGCCGCGTGCTGTTAAAATCACCACCGGTAGGGAATTGCCGCGAGATCGCCAGTTTTTTAGCACATCTAAACCGGGACGCTTGGGTAAGCCTAAATCAAGCACAGCAATATCGTAAGGTTCAATATCACCAAGGGCTTCCGCATCAATGCCATCGACGGCCAGATCAACGGCATAACCGGCCTGATTCAAGGCTTTTTGCAGTATCGGCCCGGCCAGGGGATCATCTTCAACCAACAATAAGCGCATGACTAATCATCCAGTTCGAGATCCAGCAGGTCACCGTTGGCGGCGTTAAATTCCATTTCCCATACGCGGCCGTTAGGATCGAGAATTTCGATTTCATATTCGTAAACATCGTCATCTTTTTCCAGGGCGGTGTCGATAACTTCACCCTGTTTAAAAGCTTTGGCGATATCAATAATTTGTTCAAGAGGCAGAATCTGGCCGGCTTCGCGCAACGCACGCGCTTCGCTGTAACTGACGTCGTCAGCCATGGCAGGGAAAAAGGCCAGCAGCATTAGCAGGCTGCCGGCACAATAAGAGCAAATTTTTAGTTTCATAAGCAGGACCCCACAAGCCGTGTTCGGCTTATTTTTCAGTTTAGCTTACAACGTGAGCCTTAAATATAGCTGAAAAATGAACGGGGTAATGACAACATCAAAGCCTTTGGGCCACTAACTATCCTGTTGAAAACGACTAATCATATTGGTCAGATGATGAGATTGTCCTTGCAGATCTTTGGCTGCTTTATTAGCCACCTCTACACCAGACATGGCCTGATTGGCATTGTCATTGGCGCGAACAATATTACGGTTAATATCTTCACTGACCGCACTTTGTTCCTCAACGGCAGTGGCGATCTGGGTATTCAAATCATTCATAGCACTCACTTGCTCAGCAATAGTTTGCAGAGCTTTAATGGCGCCCGAAACATGTTGTTCACTGGTTTCGCTGGTTTGTTGGCTCTGTTGCATCACTTTAACGGCATGGGCAACGGCATTATTCAGATTTTGAATTAATGTCTGGATTTGCTGGGTTGAAGCCTGAGTTTTGCTGGCCAGTGAGCGTACCTCTTCTGCTACCACGGCAAATCCACGGCCATGTTCACCGGCGCGGGCAGCTTCAATAGCGGCATTCAGAGCCAGTAGATTGGTTTGATCGGCAATATTGGTGATGACATCAATGATCTGGCCGATATTGCGGGTATCACCATCCAGTTGTTGTACGACCCCGGCAATATTTTCAATCGCATGGTTGAGCTCAGATAATGCCGATACCGCTTCCGAAGC
>DASSWO010000162.1:0-6553 GCA_035704795.1 Methylophaga sp.
GTTTATTCCCTTGATGCTGATAAGCGGTATTATCGGTAATATTTTGTTTGATATCCCGTTTGTCGTTATCTGCGTCATTATTGCCTCTTTAATTGAATGTTTTTTGATTTTGCCGGGCCACTTGCGGCAAAGCTTTCTGAAAATGCATACCATTAAGCCATCCGCCTTGCGGCTTAAACTCGATGCCGGCTTTAATTATTTTCGTGACCGGTTATTTCGACCAGCGGTTACCTCAGCAGTCGCCAACCGCTGGGTTACGATCAGTCTGGCTTTTGCCATGCTGATTTTGGCAATTGGTTTATTGGCGGGCGGTCGCATCAGCTTTACTTTTTTCCCGTCACCGGAAGGTACCACCGTACTGGCTAATGCCCGGTTTGTTGCCGGTACACCGCAATCTGAAGCTGATGCTTTTTTAGCGCATCTAAATGAAACGCTTGAGAAAACCCGGCAGGAATTAGATCACGATGTTGTTGAGTTAGCCGTCAGCAAAGCCGGCACAGCAGGTACTGCCGGTGGTGGCAGTGGACAGAGTGATGAGCGATTTACTTCAATGCAACTTGAGTTGATTTCGCCTGATAAACGTGAATTGCGTAATCAGGATTTTATCAACCTTTGGCGAGAAAAAATCCAGATCCCTGCCGGTATGGAAACGTTTACTTTGTCAGAAAGACGCGGTGGACCGCCGGGTAGTGATATTGATGTCCGTTTAAGTGGTGCCAACGCCGCAACTTTAAAACAGGCGGCCAATACGGTTGCCCGCCAATTAGAAACCTATCCTGGTGTCAGTGCTATTGAAGATGATATGCCTTATGGTCAAGAGCAATTAATTTATCGGATCAAAGCGCAAGGGACGGTTTTGGGATTGACCGTTGAGAATGTTGGCCGGCAATTACGGGCAGCTTTTGATGGTCAGTTAGTGCAAATTTTTCAGGATGGTAATGATGAAGTTGAAGTACGGGTTATGCTGCCAGAAGCCGCACGTAACACTCAAGCAACTCTGGAAAAACTGCAGATACAACTACCGGATGGCGGCAGTGTTCCCCTGGGTTCAGTGGTCGCCCTGGACGCGCAACGCGGTTTTGATGTGTTACGGCATACCAATGCACAGCTGGCAGTACATGTGACGGCAGCTGTAGATTCTGAGGTGAATAATAGTAATCGTATTCTGGCAGATTTAGAGACGGAGTTCCTGCCAGACTTAGCTGCACAATTCGGTATTCAATATGTGTTTGAAGGCCGGGCCGAAGAACAGGCTGATACCCTCGGCGATATGCGTCAGGGTGTGATGCTGGCGTTTGCACTGATTTATATTGTTTTGGCCTGGGTGTTTGCTTCCTATGGTTGGCCATTGGTGGTTATGACGGCGATCCCGTTTGGCTTGATTGGCGCTATTGCCGGTCACTGGCTGATGGGGCTGGATTTAACGATATTGTCGCTGTTCGGTATTTTCGGTTTATCAGGCATTGTCGTTAACAACGCGATTATTTTGGTGACATTTTTTAAAGATTTACGCCAGCAGGGACTGGATACTGATACAGCAATTATCGAGGCGGCCGTAATGCGTTTGCGGGCTGTTTTATTGACGTCTTTAACGACAATTGGTGGTCTGGGTCCTTTATTGTTCGAAACTTCAAGACAGGCCCAATTTTTAATTCCGATGGCCGTATCGATTTCTTTTGGGTTGTTGTTTGCTACGGTACTGGTGTTACTGGTGATACCGGCTCTGTTATCAATACATGAAACAACCGTCCGGAAACTGATGCCAGCTAAACTTTAAGCTGTTAGGCTATAAATAAAAACGACACGGAAATCTGAGATGCGATCTGTAATTTTCTTTGCAGCTATGATGGCTGCCTCGACTCAATTCATTATCGGACAGGCCATGGCCGATGAGGTAGTGACGCTAAAAAGCCTCACTAATTATGTTTTTATCCATACACCGGCTCGCCAGGGTGAAAACAGTCTGCAAAAACTTAGTGAAGCCAGAGAAAAACGTGCTTCAACCTTATTTGCAGAACCCGCCACCATCAGTTTTAACCATTTTAATGACGGTATTGGCAGTGGTGACGGTTTACGGGAGTACGAAAGTGCGGTGTCGATGCCCTTGTGGTTACCCGGTCAAAAACGACATCAACAAAACTGGTCACAGGAACTGGCCAATCAACTACCATATTATCAACAGCGGCTGCGCTTACAGGCTTCAGGTTTAGTAAGACAACATGTCTGGCAAGTAATGCATGCTGCCGCTGAAGTCCGTCAGGCAGAAACCACACTGGCAAACGCTCAAGCGCTGAAAGCAAGTGTTGATAAGCGTGTAGCGGCAGGAGATTTGCCAGAAAATGAGCAGTTACTGGCGAAAAGCAATCTGCTGGCAATGCAAAACCAACGACAACATGCTCAAAATCAGCTGCAAAAAGCCCTTAATCAATATCATTTTCACACCGGTCAGCGTACTTTACCGGTCGACGTGGAAGAAGCTATACCCCAACAACGGGAAATCAATGCTGATCATCCGTTATTGGCAGAACTCAGTCAGAAAGTGGCAATCTTACGGAGTGAGATGCACAACGCCCAATATGCGGGTGCCATTAATCCCAGTGTATCTGTTGGTGTAAAACGTGAACGCGATGCAGGTAATAACGAGTCGTTCAATAATAGTTTGGGCCTTGGTTTTACGATGGCGATTGGCGATAAGCCATTCAGTGAACCTGCAATTGCTGAAGCGGCTAAAGCCATGGCCGATGTAGAAATTATGCGTCAGCAATTAAAAGTTGATCTGGAAGCGCAATTGATTGCCCAGATAGATCAATTGCAGGCCCAACAAGCCCAGCAGGATATGCTCAGACAGCAATTTGAAGTCAGTAAGACTTATTTAGAACAACAACAAAAAAGTTTTGAGTTTGGTCAGATTGATTTAATGACTTTGCTGCGCGTTGAAGCAGAGGTCAATAAAAACCGTGCACAAATCCAAAATCTGGAAGTTGCCATTGGTCAGACTATTGCACAAATCAATCAAACGTTAGGAGTAACGTTATAACTACAACGCCCCGGCGCGCATTCGATTTTCCAGATCCTGCCACAATGATAAGCGTGATGAGTCGCCAACCCGCTGACCTTCACCACGTGATTTAGCCAGCCATAAACCAACACCATTAAAACTGTAAACCGGCACCAAATCATTGCGAAGATTGGCGGGTTTAATCTCGGCAATAAGGTTATCCAAAACCAATGGCGTAGCACGGTTTGTTTCGTAATAGGTCAATACCATATGCGCCTGATCGAGCTCTACCGCTTTAACGTAGGTGATTCGTAATTTATCTTCATCAACGCCTAAATCTTTCAAGGTAAAATATTTGGCGATGGAATAATCCTCACAATCGCCGGCTCCGATGGCGAGCATTTCTGCTGGTGTTGCCCAATAATCCTCCTGGTTCCACAGCATAATGTCGTCAATAAATTGCACATTGCTGTTGAAGAAGTTGTTAACGACTTCCAGCTTTTCTTTTTCGGGTAAGTTCTTGGAATCTTCGATTAGCGCCTGCCATTCTTCAAAACGCTGACGGGCAAAACGATCATGTTTGGCTTCAATACGCGCCAGAAATGCTTCAGAAAAATCCAGATCCGCCCAAAGCGGCCATGACAGCAGTGTCAAACTGCTGAGCAAGGCCACTGTCAGGCAACGGGATATTCCTAACGAAGGCATAATATTTAGCGGCTGATACCAAATAAACCAACACGGCGGACATAGTCAAAGTCTTCGTCCTTGCTGACGCCTTCAGCAAGTACCTTGATATCCAGCAAGTTGGTCACTTCCTGAATAATATCCAGGAAATCAGGCTTACTGCTGTGCTGTTGAATATCGGTGGTTAAATCGCGGGCGAGACGAATATAATTGATCTGCAGCTCTTTGATTTGCTCAACCGGGATCACATCGCTGCTGTAACGTTTTAAAAGCGTGGTTGCGCCCAGTTCACGGACAAACAGACTGAAGCTTGCAAAGGTAAGCTGACTTTTCGCTGCGGCATAAGCTGTCACACTGAATGCCAACAAATGCTTCGGCAGCGTAAATTGCTGCAGCCGTTCACGCAGCCATTCCCGGAAGTCTTTGGATGCGACCGATTGCATTGATAAATTAATCGTTACCGGGGTATGTACTTTTTGTTGTTCCATCGTTGTCAGTACTTTGTTGACAATGGTGCGATCCAATTGTTCTACCAGACCAAATTCGCCAGCCATTGAGAAGAAAGTACCAATCGGCAATTCCTGGCCCTCGGCATCACGAACGACTGTAAAGGCTTCCATCATGACCTGAACCGGGTCGTCGTTCACATAGCTGTATGCCTGATTGGTAAAGGTGATTTCCGGTGTATCGTTATCAATAACCTGTGAAACAGCCGCTTTCCAGGCCTGATCGCTGATTGAACTCAGCGAATCCTGCCGGATAAAATAAGCATTGGCGCCAATCAGTTTGGATTGTTCATAGGCTTCAATTGCCGCGGGCATCAACCGGTCAAATTCGCTGTTACGACCGAATTCAACAATACCGATATGCAACAAATCTTCGTCGTCGTATTGCTGGCCAAGCATGTCGATTGCTTTTTTTAATTTGTCAGCGAAAGCGGTGATTTCCGCTTGATCACTGCCCGGATAAACGATGGCAAACTCGGAACCGTATAAACGATAGCTTTGCGCGGGGGAAACGGCCTGTTGCTTAAGCATATCGGCAAAATCCATCAGCATCTGATCGACGGATTGTTTGCCTTTATCACGACCGAGGCCAGCAAGATCATCAAACTTAATATACATAACATGACCCGATTGTCCTGCAGACAAAGCTGTTTTGACATCAACATGAAAAGTCTGCTGATTCAATAAGCCGGTCAGGGCATCACGTTTTAAGCTGTCGCTGAGGTTTTCCAGTTTGTTGTTCAGCCGGGCAATCATGCCGCCGATTTTGCCGGACATACTGTTCATGGAACGGGCGACATTTTTAACTTCCGTTGTCCAGGGCATTTTATCGATGGTGACAAAATTGCCGGCGGAAATTTCATTGGCTTGTTTTTGAATATCATTCAATGGCTTAAGCGTCAGTCTTAACACAGCGATCAATAGTAAAATGGCAGCAAGTAATATCAGCAGTGAAAATTTCAACGTTGATTTAAATTGCTCATACAGTTTTAAATAACCATAGCCGGGATTACTGGTCACTGATAACGTGCCGCTGATATTCCACCCAGAGCTAATCTCAGAAACCGCCGTCGCTGTTTTTAGTGGCAGCAACTCAATGAGCCAATCGGGCACACCTTCTATTTGGGTAGGGTTGGTTAATTTGACCAACTCCTCACCATCCACGTTGAGCAGACGCATTTCTTTGTAATAGCCGGTATCGAAAATGGCATTCATCATGGTGCGCAAAATGGGGTCTTGTTCATCATCCATATGCGGACTTAGCGACAATCCCAGTGAGGTTGCCGTATCTTGCATATGAATTTCTGATTCCACCTGCAAATAACTACGAATATTATTCATGCTGAGCGAAAAATTCACTGCAAAAACAATAAAAAAGATCAAAGTGACCAGGATTAATAACTGCTTTGAAAGTGACATAACACATCCCCGACATAGGCGATTGAAACGACAATAAAAACTGGCAAAAAAGCGCTGCCAACAGATGCGCCTAACAATACGCTGCCACCCGCCCCAGAGCAAGCGCTAAAGGCGCTCAACAGGCGTTTTGCTTTTGTTTTTAGCAGCCCATTGCTAGGATCAACGTTTATCTTTCGCCGCAGGTTTGACTGATGCTGACTGTTTTAGCCCAAATGGCGCTGTTAATTGCCTGTGGCGCCGCCTGGCAGATGCTGGCACCCAAACATATACCGGCGCCGGCACATCGTCGGGCATTAACCGATTTAGTGTTTTATATTCTGTTGCCGGCTTTAATTATTGATGTCATCTGGCAAACGGAATTATCTGCCAATTCGTTGCATATCTCGCTCATCGCGATGACCGCGTTAGCAGGTGCCATGCTGGCAATGTGGTTGGTATTAAAGTTTATCAGCGTCAACCGGCAGCAGACGGGTGCCTTGTTGTTGGCAGCAACCTTTCCGAATGTCACTTATCTCGGTTTGCCGGTATTGGATCAAGCGCTGGGTAGCTGGTCAAATTCATTGATTTTGCAATACGATTTATTTGCCTGTACGCCCGTATTAATGACATTGGGGATTTTGCTGGCCAGGCATTTCGGTACCTCGGATGTCAATTTGCATCCCCTGAAAGCCTTATTGCGGATCCCACCATTGTGGGCCGTCACCATTGCCGTTTCACTGAATGTTTTGGACGTTAGCCGACCAGCCATCATTCATGATGCTTTGCAAACTTTATCGGGCGGGGTAGTGCCATTGATGCTGATTGCGCTGGGGATGAGTATTCGCTGGCAAAGTCTGCATATCCGGTTTTTGCCATTGTTACTGCCGGTGGTAGTAATCAGTTTGTTACTGGCACCGGCGATTGTTTGGTCGTTAACGCAGTTTATTGATTTACCGTTACAAATTAC
>DASSWO010000167.1:0-4366 GCA_035704795.1 Methylophaga sp.
CAATAACCTAGCGGCAGCGAATAGTGTAGTGCGTGACCGTCTGTACCACCATCATTTTCAGCATCACCCAGATCTCTGCTAAAACTAAGATATAGCAAATCACTTAAATTAAGTGGGTTATCCAATGATAACGTAGCTGTACCTTGGTAACGACCTGTTGCATCATAACCACTGTCATCTACCCCCAAGGTTAGACGAAAGGGTTTCGATTGCCTGTGATGTATCAGTAAATCACTATATCCAGGTATTATATTTTTGCCTTCGGAAGGCACAATATCGACTTCTACAGTTGCTGTTGGAATCCGTCTCAGGTTTTCCACGGCTTGTTCAATATCCCTGATATTAAGCAGTTCACCCTGTTTTATGGGCACAGAAGTAACAAGCATTCTGTTAGATGAACTGTTATTAGTGAGTTTTATTCGGTTAACTATGCCCGGTATAACGCTTAGAACTAGTGCACCTGTACTTATATCCTGAGGTTCAATTAGCACACGGGTCGTGACATATCCTGCTTTGATGATTCGGTTTTGAAGCTGCCTGATAATGCTGTTGACACCCTTAACACCAAGACATCTGCCGATCGGTGAAGGCTGTTGATTTAACAGGTTTTGCAATGCAAATTCGAATTTCTCGGCCTGTTTCCCTGTAAGCTCGATGCGTTCAACCACAAAACAGGGTTGCTCAAGTGCATCATCATCAGTCAACGGGGTTTCAGCCAATTCTGGTTGCAGTCTGACAGTACTGTCTTGTTGCTGCTGTTTTTGCAGAAGATCGCGTCTGCGTTTTTCTTGTTGTTGGTAACGCGAATTCAATTGATCTCTGGCAGCGGCAGCACCCAGTCCTTCCTCAGCCAGCACTGCTGTAGTGAGTCCCAATGATATGGTTATTACAGGCAGCATAAAAAACTGCCGGCACAGTAATTGAGCGGTACTCATCGCTAAATCAACCTGCTGGAGGCAGTTTAGCTTTAGTGTTATCTGGATGCTCTGTCTTTAATGACAGAAAAAGAGAAGGGTAATGTTCTGCAAAAAACATGATTCTGGCTGTCCTCCATGACATCCGTTTTAACTTACGGATAAGTATATTTAACAAACTTATGCACGATCCTGTGCAATTGCGAACAAAAATAAAGGATAGAAACTGTCATTACTACAATTTTGTGACAAATATTTTTGTTATGTGATCTATTTCACACTTTCTCAAATAAGCTTTCAAAAACATGCTAGGGGGTGCAAGTTGCCACAATTGAAGCATAAAATTACATTTTAGGTCCCAAAGAGGAATAGATATGACCACAAAAATGTATACGATTGGATCAAGAGCTTTTTGAGAAAGTAGAGATAGAAGCCGGAAAGTTCAAACCATACGATTTTGGTTAAAGCTTTAAAAAAACGAAGAGGTTAGAGACCTTAAACTCCTGATATTAAATCAATCGTGTCTGCCCCCCTTTGATCCATTAACTATCGACCCTATTATCACGTTCCCTTAACAACCAATACACAATACCCATTGCTACAGCCGCCCCAGCAAGTGCAGCTATCTCGGCGGGACTACTGGTATCGGGATCCAGAATGATAAATTTTCGTGATAAGGCAATTAGCGCAATTAATACTACGGTTTTTACCTGGATTATATTGTCCTGGCGCAGTGCTACCTTAACGATGGAATGCTTGAATTCCATCGCAATGAGCAACGTCATAATCATGCCAAAAACGGTTTGAAATACCCGATATTCCAATGGGTTGAAAGCATCTATCACTAATAAATCAAATACCGTAAGTATCAACTGGTATAGCGATATAACAATAATCACCGATATTACGGCTGACAAAATCAATGCAATTGTCTGTTCAAACCGTTCGTAATAGCTCATCAACGTCCAGTCATTTTTGAGCTGATTCCAGAATTGTTTTTCCCGATCCACTTTCATGCTGCAAACCTCTCATTGCGAATCCAAAAAAGTATCAATGGGGTCAAATATCTCCAGTCCAATTATCAAGTTGCTCTTTCAGCCCACTCTCCCGCTGATGACTTGTACTTATCGTATGCCGTAAAACATTTTCCATCGCCAGAATATTTAGTGATTTCTTGGCACGAGTGATGGCGGTATAAAGCAGTTGCCGGTTTAAAATCGGGCTGATGTCTGCCGGTAACAAAATACTGACGGCATCAAATTCTGAGCCCTGGCTTTTATGCACGGTCATGGCAAATACCGTTTCATGGGTGGGTAAGCGACTTAACGGCACCCAACGCAACTCACTGGCAAACATAAAACAGGCCTGCAAACTGCCATCGGTATGTCTGAGAATCACGCCGGTGTCGCCATTAAACAAATTCAGCCGGTAGTGATTTTGCGTAACCATGATTGGCCGGCCCGGATAAAACGGTTGGCCGCTTCGCCAGCCGCGTTTGGCCAGTAATTGCTGCATTAAATGATTCACCGCGGCGACTGAATTTGGCCCTTGGCGGGTGGCACAAAGCAAACGGAATTGTTCAAAGGCGGCCAATATTTCAGGTGCTGGTAAATCACGCTCTACTGCACTGATAAAGGCTTGATAACCGTTGGTTAAGGTTTGCTCAAGATGGTGGTTGTCAGGGGTAATCAGCACACTTTGCGTGTCTTGCAACAGGTTCATTGCCGTTGTTGTATCGCCCATTCGAACGGCCGTCGCCAATTGGCCAATGTGGCTGTCGGCAGAAAACCGATAGCTATGCTGCAATTTGACCAAACCATTTTGTAGCACGCTAGGCTGGTCTGAAACCGGCAAATCCAATTGAGCCAATTGCTGTGCCTGCCCGGCAAAGTCTGCAGAAAATGTCGGCGCATCAGCACATAAACTGGCCAGTACCGCGCCCGACTCCACCGATGCCAGCTGATCGGCATCACCCAATAAAATCAGCCGGGCATTAACGGGCAAAGCTTTGAGTAATAACGCCATCAGGCTGATATCAATCATCGACGCTTCATCGACAATCAATACATCTAGTGGCAGTGGATTATCGGCATTAAAGCGGCCGTTTAAATGGCGCTGTGAAATGCCCAGCAGACGATGTAAGGTTTTGGCGGCAATTGGTAACGCCGCATCACTGACTACCGACTGCAATCGGGCTGCGGCTTTACCGGTGGGCGCTGCCAGCGCAATACTCAAATCCGGCTGCAACGCTTGAAACGCCTGTAATATTTTGAGCACTACGGTGGTTTTGCCAGTACCGGGGCCACCGGAAATCACGGTGAATTGTTGGCTCAGTGCTGATAACACGGCGACTTTTTGCCAATCAATGCCGGCGACTGATTGTTGCCAGCCTGCAAAAAATTCTTGCAGCACAGAGTTGTCAGATGCCGGTTTTACGGCTTTTTCCCGTTGTCGAATTGCTATCGCGACTTGCTGTTCATCTTGCCAGTAGCGGTTTAAATATAAGCGACCATCCACCGTGATAATCAGCGGGGTAAATTCGCCGGGCTGACCGACTACCGCACTATCAATTAGCTGCTGTTGCCAACTGGACGTGTCTGGTAACTGTTGCATGATTTCTGCCGGCCAGCTTTGTTGATCAACTAAATTCAGACAAACATGACCGTCACTGACCGCTTCGCTAAGCAACCCGGCGGTTAAACTGACCAGCGGATTATCCGGGGTTTGCTGACGGCTGATAAAGCCCGCAAACTGGCAGGCCAGCTCCGAAAAGCCTTGTTGGCGTAACAGATTAATAGCGTTCATCGGCCACCTGCCATTAACGCATCCAGCTGCGCTAAAAGCTCGGGACTTATCGCATCAAAATAAACACCGGCTTGCCCCCACTCTGGCTGCATACCGCGTATAAACAGGTAATAAACGCCGCCAAAATGCTGCGCCGGATCGTAATCTGGCAAACGCAGTTGTAAATGCCGGTGTAAGGCCAGGCTGTAAATCAGATATTGCAGCGGATATTGATGGCCCAGCATCGCCTGACGCAGGGCATCGCCCTGATAATGCGCCGCTTCACGGCCGAGATAATTGGATTTGTAGTCAGCAATATAAAACCGGCCCTGATACTCAAACACCAAATCGATAAAGCCTTTCATAAACCCATCCAGCCTTGGGAAGCTGATGCCATTTAGCAGCGCCTGCCAGATGCTATTGGCTGGTGTCAGCGTTAACAGTTGCTTTAAGCCCGCTGTATTCAGTCCGGCAACCGGGAAATAAAACGCCATCTCATCAATACGCTGGCTGGGGGTAATGTCAGTAAGCTTCGGACCATCGGCGGATAACGGTGTATTTAATACCGAAAACAACCAATCACTGACCGGCATGATCCAGTCATCACTGATGCCAAACTGCGGCAGCAATCGTTTGACGGTATCGGCGATTTCGCTGGTATCGGCCTG
>DASSWO010000230.1:0-2175 GCA_035704795.1 Methylophaga sp.
GCCTTTTGGAGACAGCGGATCATTGGTCGCCAGCTTTGATGCCATGGAAGAGTATTATCAAACGCAGGGCCGGGAATGGGAACGCTATGCCATGATCAAGGCCCGGCCGGTGACGGGTAGCAGCGTTGAGCGCAAAGCTATTGTTGAATTACTGCGACCTTTTGTTTATAGGCGCTATCTTGATTACGGCATGTTTGATTCGCTGCGTGACATGAAAGCAATGATTGCCGGCCAGTTACATACCAAAGGTATGGAAGACAATATCAAACTTGGTGCCGGCGGCATCCGTGAAATTGAGTTTATCGGGCAAATCTTTCAGCTGATTTATGGTGGCCGCGATAAACCGCTGCAACAACGGCCGATTTTAACCATTCTGGATCTGCTGGCATCCCGCAAATTGTTATCCGGTTATGCCGTAAAGGCCCTAAAAAATGCTTATGATTTTCTGCGTCGTGCTGAGCATCGGATCCAAGCCTTTGCTGATCAACAGACCCATTTATTGCCTAAAGACGCTGAAGGTCGTCAGCGGCTTGCGAAAATGATGGGCTATGAGGTGTGGGATAGTTTTTACAATGTGCTGTATGAGCATCGCCAACAGGTCCATGAACATTTTGAGCAATTATTATCCTCACCGCAGGCTAATGATGAGCCGGCTGACGCGGTATCTTTATTAACCGGCGGGGAAGCCGAAAAATTAAAGTATTTAGATGAGTGTGGCTACGCGGATAGCGCCGTTTGTCTGGAGACGTTAGAACAGTTATTAAACAGTCACGCCTGCAAAAATCTTAGCGATACCGGCCGTGGCCGTCTGAAAAAACTACTGCCGTTATTGGTGCAGGCAGCGGCCAATACAGACAATCCAGATGCTTGTCTGGCGCGATTGATGCCGTTGTTAGAGTCGATTATGCGCCGCTCAGCCTATATGTCTTTGCTGGTGGAAAACCCGCTGGCTTTGTCGCAGCTCATTCAACTGGCGGCAGCCAGTCCGCTGATAAGTCACCAATTGGCGCGTTATCCACTGCTACTGGATGAGTTGTTGGATCCACGGTCTTTATATGAGGTGCCGAATCGTCAGGAGCAATCGCAGCGTTTGACGCAATATCTGGCCTCAGTAGAAGAGGGCGATTTAGAGCAGCAAATGAATCGGCTGCGGGAATTTCGGCAAATTGCTTCATTGCATGTTGCTGCGGCCGATGTCACTGGCGTTTTGCCTTTGATGCGGGTTGGTGATCAGCTGAGCGAGCTGGCCGAAATTCAGCTTGAGCAGGTATTAAATCTGGCCTGGCAATATCTGGTGCAAAGGCATGGTTATCCGCCAAAAGCACAAGCCGAAGATTTAAGTGATTGTGGCTTTGCCGTGTTGGCTTTCGGCAAACTCGGCGGACTGGAGCTGGGGTACGGCTCAGATCTGGATCTGGTGTTTGTGTTTGACGATAGCCGGGAAGGCATGACTGATGGTAATAAGCCGATCGATTTAATGGTGTTTTACACCCGGCTGGCACAGCGCATGATTCATGTCATGTCGACGGTCACCTCAGGCGGTACTTTATACGAAGTCGATACCCGCTTACGGCCGAGAGGTAATTCGGGTTTGCTGGTCACCCCACTCAGCGGTTTTGCCGACTATCAGAAAACTGAAGCCTGGACATGGGAACATCAGGCCCTGGTGCGGGCTCGCTGTGTATTAGGCGACAAGCAACTGGCCGAAAAATTTGCCGATATTCGTCAACAAGTTTTGGGTAAAACGCGTGACAGCAAAGCATTGGCAATTGAAGTGGCTGAGATGCGTCAAAAAATGCGTAAGCAGTTGGATAAATCCACTGAAACCCTGTTTGATCTGAAGCAAGGCGTTGGTGGCATTACCGATATTGAATTTTTGGTGCAGTATGCGGTATTGGCCTGGTCGGCAGACTTGCCTGAATTGATGGTTTACACCGATAATATAAGGATTTTGGATGCATTGGCGGCGACCGGTAAACTAAGCGCCGAACAGAGCACGATGCTCGCCGACGCATATCGTTTTTATCGCAGTGAAGCGAACCACTGTGTTTTGCAGGAACAGCCGACGTTGGCGCCCATTGCCAATGTTGAAGAATTCCGGCCACAGGTCGAAAAAATCTGGCAACGCTGGCTTGGCTAAAGTCAGTCCCACTAAAATGAAACGGAAACAATTAT
>DASSWO010000002.1:0-10069 GCA_035704795.1 Methylophaga sp.
CATCAATGCCCCATATTGGCCACAAGTTGTCTAGAGCTCTTTGCTGACCGGATGTCAGTCGACCTTCACGGCGCACAAAAGACTTAATTTCACGGCGCGGTTTGTCAATTTGCATAAGGGTTTTGCCATTCACAAAAATGCCGCATATGATACCCGATTGAAATGTTGTCGGGCAGAAACGCCTGATACTGTCTTTAAAACATGTCATCGCTGAAGTCTTCTGAAATCAAACTTTAACAAGCATTGCCAGCGCCAGCATTGCCAGTCAAAATAGGGTTGGTCGTGCCAATTTTGCCTTCAGAGGCTATAATTGGCTGTCTGATTCGACAGTTCTGATGGATTAGCGCTGATGTTCCAATGCGGCCTCGGATCCAAAACTTACGAAAATATAAGCTACAAGAGAGACATAACATGGTTAATCCGGTTTTAGATTCGCTTACCAACGAAGTGATCGAACGCAGTAAAAAATCTCGCGCCGCCTATTTGGCGCGCGTGGACGAAGCCGCTGGCAACGGTCCGCATCGTTTAACATTGGGCTGTGGCAACCTGGCACATGGTTTTGCTGCCTGCCCGGCTTCAGAAAAATCTGACCTGACCGGTAACGTCAAAGCCAATATTGGCATTGTGACGTCTTACAATGACATGTTGTCGGCGCATCAACCGTACAAAGATTTTCCTGAAATAATCAAAGAAGCCGCACGTGAAGCGGGTGGTGTGGCTCAAGTTGCCGGTGGTGTACCGGCAATGTGTGATGGTGTGACGCAAGGTCAGCCAGGTATGGATCTATCGTTGTTCAGCCGCGATGTTATCGCGATGTCAACGGCAGTTGGCCTAAGCCATAACATGTTTGATGCATCCATGATGCTCGGTGTTTGCGACAAAATCGTTCCGGGTTTGTTGATTGGTGCCTTGAGCTTTGGCCATTTACCGACGATTTTTGTTCCGGCAGGACCAATGCCAAGTGGTTTGCCTAATAAAGAAAAAGTCCGTATCCGTCAGCTATATGCCGAAGGCAAAGTGGGTCGTGAAGAATTATTGAAAGCCGAGTCTGAGTCTTATCATAGTCCTGGAACATGTACTTTCTACGGTACGGCCAATAGTAACCAGATGATGGTCGAAATCATGGGCCTGCATTTGCCCGGCGGTACTTTTATCAATCCGAATACGCCGTTGCGTGATGAATTGACTAAAGAAGCAACCCGTCAGGTATTGAAATTTACAGCATTGGGTAATGACTATCGGCCAATCGGTCATATGATCGATGAAAAAGCGATTATGAATGCCATTATTGGTCTGCTGGCGACTGGCGGTTCAACTAATCACACCATGCATCTTGTCGCCATTGCCCGCGCAGCTGGCATTATCATCAGTTGGGATGACTTTGACCGTTTGTCACAAATCATTCCGCAAATGACCAAAATTTATCCGAACGGCAGTGCTGACGTGAATCATTTCCAGGCTGCTGGTGGCATGGGTGTGTTGATTCGTGAGTTGTTATCAGCTGGCTTATTACACGAAGATATTATGACCGTCGGTAATGGCAAAGGTCTGAGCCAATATACCCAGGAGCCAAAATTAAAAGATGGGAAGTTGGTCTGGCAGGAAGCACCACAAAAATCATTGGATCCGGAAGTTATCAGCAGCGTTGCCGAGCCGTTCTCCAAATCTGGTGGTGTTCACCTTATTAAAGGTAATTTGGGCCGCGGTGTATCGAAAATTTCCGCCGTTGATCCAGAACATCGTGTGGTCGAAGCACCGGCGATGGTATTTGATGATCAAGATGATGCCGTTGCTGCATTTAAACGTGGTGAAATGGAAAAAGATGTCATTGTCGTCTTACGTTTCCAGGGACCAAAATCCAATGGTATGCCTGAATTGCATAAATTGAGCTCACCATTAGGTGTATTGCAGGATCGCGGCTTTAAAGTGGCATTGGTTACAGATGGCCGTATGTCGGGTGCCTCTGGTAAAGTACCATCCGCCATTCAGATGTGTCCGGAATCCGCTGAAGGCGGTCCACTGACGCGCATTAAAGATGGCGATATGATTCATCTCGATACTGAAAAAGGTATCATGAATGTATTGGTTGATGAGGCCGAATTCGAAGCCCGTTTTTCATGCATGATGGCGAATACAGAACATCATTACGGTACAGGTCGTGAGCTGTTTGACAGCTTCCGTGCCGGCGTTTCTTCAGCAGAAGAAGGCGCCATCAATATGTTTAATGTCGAATAACCCACCGGATAATCAGGAAAAAATTAAATGAGCAAAACCATTCACGACATCATGAAAATTTCACCAATTGTGCCGGTGATGGTGATCAATGACGTAAAACATGCAGTGCCGTTGGCTAAAGCCTTAGTTAAAGGCGGCCTGAAAGTCTTGGAAATCACTTTACGAACCGATGCGGCACTGGAGTCAATTCGCCGAATCAAAGCCGAAGTACCTGATGCGATTGTCGGTGCCGGTACCATTATCAATATCGAAACCTTAAATGGGGCAATTGATGCCGGTGCTGAATTTATTGTCAGCCCGGGCACTACCGATACGCTGATCGAAGCAGCATTAAAAACCGGTGTGCCATTGTTACCGGGCGTCGCCAATCCAAGCGAAGCAATGCGTTTGTTGGAGCGGGGCATTACCGCGATGAAATTCTTCCCAGCGGAAGCTGCCGGTGGTGTGCCAATGTTGAAATCAATTGGTGCACCGATCCCGCAAATCACTTTTTGCCCGACCGGTGGTGTCAGTCAGAAAAACGTTAAGTCTTATTACAGTCTGGCTAATGTAGCTTGTGTTGGCGGTTCATGGATGTGCGCGGCCAGTCTGGTAGAAGCCGAAAACTGGGATGAAATTACCCGTTTAGCCGCTGAAGCGATTGATTTAGCGACAGCTTAGTATCAGGCTTTGTCAGATACAAAAAAGGCATCCTCGGATGCCTTTTTTGATCTGAACTCAACGAGCTGGGATTTTCTAATCGTAGCTATAGTGTTTTTTCAGAGTTTTAGTGACTTTCCACATGCTTTTCAAACCTGCAGGAAACTCAACATAATCACCGGGTACAATGGTAACTGGCGCGCCACCATCTGGCGTAACGACAATTTCGCCTTCCAGAATGTAGGCCTTTTCAGTTTCGTCAAAGTCCAAACGAAATTCAGTGACCGGGCAATCCCAAATATCCCAACCCGGAATGCCTCTTTCCTGAAGTTGCGCCTGACTAATGTTTTTCTCAATAATAATTTCTGGCATAACCATCCTGAAGTGCTTAAATTGAAGGTCTGCGCCTTGGCGCAGGCTGCCCGCAACGCAGGCATGTCAGTCAAAATGACTGGCAAATAATAGCAAAAACGAGCGTTGCCGGTTGAGAAATTTCCATTTCACAGGAGCAAAACATGGCTTGGCTACTCAGTAAATATTTGATTACGGCAGGGCTGGTGGTTTTAATTTCTGAAATTGCCAAGCGTAGCGACAAGCTGGGTGCGCTGATTGCAGCGTTACCATTAGTGACAATACTCACTTTAATGTGGCTGTATTTTGAAAATCAGCCTGCCGAAAAAATCGCCAATCATGCCTGGTATACCTTTTGGTATGTATTGCCAACTTTACCGATGTTTTTGCTGTTTCCTTGGCTGATGCATCGTTACGGTTTCTGGGCAGCGATGGGCGTGTCGGTGCCAGTGACCGTGATAGCTTTTGCACTGCTGGCAGTTGTCGTCAAACGCTTTGGTATTTTGTTGATATAAAGCGCTTAGCGAAACACGTTAAATGCTAATACGGCGATAATCTCGATAAGCGGGTTCCCAGAAACTGTTGTCGATGGCCAGTTTTAACTCAGTATCGGTTTTAGACGGTGCCAGCTTTTCTTTTATCGCTTGTTTGGCAACGGCAAAAGCAATTTTTTCACTAATGGCCCGGCTCTCGCTGAGTGGCGGCAATAAACCTTCGCCGCTTGATTGTTGAGCAGCTTCAGCCAGCATATCACTGGCTATCATTAGCAAACTATCAGGTAAGCGGCGGATTTGTGCGGCAACCACAGCAAGGCCCAGGCCCGGGAAAATATAGCTGTTATTACACTGGGCGATAGGGTGTTGCTGGCCATTAATTTCCACAGGTTTAAACGGGCTACCTGTCGCCACTAATGCTTGGCCATCAGTCCAACGCAAAATATCGGCTGGATGGGCCTCAATTTGTTTAGATGGATTACTGAGTGGAAACACAATCGGTTGCTGACAATGTGCCAGCATCGTTTTAATCAGGGTTTCATTAAATAAACCAGCTTTGCCGGAAACACCGATTAATACGCTCGGTTTGACGGCTTTGATCACCGACTGTAAATCTGCACCAGCAGGTAAGTTCAACGCATGCAGTTGTGATGATGGGCAGGCAAGTATGTGTTGGAAATCGGCTAAGTACGGCATGTTGTCGGTAAGTAATCCTTGCCGATCAACCATAAAAATTCTTGACCGTGCAGCTGCTTCGTCTAACCCTTCGACCTGCATCTGTCGGATGATTTGCTCGGCAATACCACAACCGGCCGAACCGGCACCAGCGAAGACAATCGTTTGTTCGGATAAGATTTGATTTTTTTGCCGACAAGCTGACAATAAGGTACCCACCGCAACGGCTGCTGTGCCTTGTATATCATCGTTAAAACAACATATTTGATCACGATATCGCTTCAATAGCGGCAATGCTTTATTTTGTTCAAAATCTTCGAACTGCAGTAAAGCATCTGGCCAGCGTTTTTGCAGTGCTTTGATGAACATATCAATAAATTCATCGTATTCATTGCCACTGATGCGTGGATTTTTCCAGCCGATGTAATGAGGATCATTCAATAGCGTTTCGTTATTGGTGCCAACATCAATCATAATTGGCAAGGTGTAAGCTGGGCTAATACCGCCGCAGACGGTATACAAAGACAATTTGCCAATCGGAATGCCCATCCCCCCAACACCCTGATCCCCTAGCCCCAAAATACGGCTCCCATCAGTGACGACAATCACTTTCACATGGCGTTTGCTGGCATTGTGCAAAATGCTATCTAACTCATACCGATCCGGATAACTGATAAATAAGCCTCGAGCACGTCGATAAATCTCGGAAAATCGTTCGCAGGCATCACCGACTGTTGGTGTATAAATTATCGGCATCATTTCTTCGAGATGCTGATTTACGAGGTGATAAAACAATGTTTCGTTGGTGTCTTGCACCATGCGTAAGTAAATATGTTTATTGATGGCCTCAGCAAAGCTTTGATATTGTAAATAAGCTCGTTCGACTTGTTCATCCAGCGATTCATATCGCGCAGGGATCAAGCCGGTTAAATTAAACTCACGACGCTCGCTGGCTGTAAAAGCGGTACCTTTATTTAACAAAGGCGTCGCCAGTAATTGCGATCCAGCATAAGGAATGTAGATTGGATCTTGTGATGGGCGAACAGACATATCAACTCCTAAGCGCAGACTTGCCTCAGTATACAAAGCTCGAAGCAAACACCCAATCTGATTTCTGTGGCGTAAGTGGTTGACGCTGTCAGTTCAGGGTCGCATATTATCCACTTTAAAACTGGGAGAGAACCAAAATGCGTTTGTATATTTTTTCTGGTTTGACACTGCTGCTAAGCAGTTCTATCGTCTTTGCAGGTGGCAGCAAAGAAGTTGAGTCGGTTAGCTGTGGCATCAGTTCAGCAATCGAAGTTGGCATGACACCGGCAGATGTTAAAAGTCAGTGTGGTAAGAGCTGGGAGCCGAGTTACATTAGCGAACATATCCGGCCTAGCAGTAACGGGGATGAAGATGTTTTCCATAAATGGCTGGTGCATCCAAAGGGTTTGCCGGAAACCCATGTGTTACTAAAAAATGGTGAAGTCGTGCGGATATTCACTAGTCAAATGGCGCCATTACCGACCAAACAATAGGTTTAATTCGGCGGGTGATACGTTAGCGGGATATTTCCTGAAGCGGACGGGTCTGAGCTAAAACATGCGTTGTTCTACGGAATGTACGCAACCTTTCTGGGAGCCCGTTATGAATAAAATTCTCTCCGGTATGTTGACCGGTAGTGGTTTGTTGCTGGCACTGCCGGTCCTGGCGCAACCGCCGCTGGGATTGGGGCAGCCGGATAATACACAGTGTGAAACAATTTCGGCACTTACAGGCGATTATTACCATCACAAACAATCCGGCAAAACTAAACAAGAAGTACAACAGACGCTGCGACCGGATTTCATGAATGATGAGTTTATCCGCACAGTCGATCTGGCAATAAATCTTGCCTACACTTTTCCTGATGGTCTGCAAGAGTCCGATGTGGAAGCCCGGGTCTTTGCTGGCTGCGAAAAACACCAACAATAATTATTTATTGGAACCCTTGTTGGCCACAGCCGGTCAATCTGCAAAATTAAAACCGTTCAACAAAACGCGACTAGGGCATATAACAATATGAAAAACGGACAGTCAGGGATCAGTCGTTTAGGATTTTGGGTGGCCATAAGCTTGGTGGTGATTCTATTGTTATTGTTGATGGTACAAATAGATCGGCAGTGGACGCGCATGGATGATATGCGCCGTATCATGAATGAACAGTCCAAGGATATCCGTAGTAGTCGAACCTTATTACGGGAGATCGAAAAAGCGCTGCGCAGTGGCCAATTGACTACCGGCAAGCCACTTGCATCTGACAATGAAGTTGATGCAAAAGCGGATGGGTTTGCCCGCGCGCTTGAAGCGATGGAGGAGCCAGATTTTGCACAAGGTGACTGGTTGAGACTGGCCTTTGCCAGTGGTCTGAAAACTTTGACACCGCTGGTGTCAGCGGATGCCTACTCTGCGGATGTGCAAAATTACGTTCTGGAATCTATGTTAGTACGCAATCCCGACACACTGAAATGGCAAGGCTTGCTGGCCGATGATTGGCAAACATCGGCTGATGGGCAGACCATTACTTTTACGTTAAAACGTGGCATCACCTTTTCTGATGGCGAGCCGATGACGGCAAAAGATGTCGAGTTTACCTTTGATTTTATTATGAATGAGGCAATTGCAGCCCCACGGGCACGTGCTTACCTTTCACGTATTGCCAGTGTTAAAGCACTTGATGAATACACGGTCGAATTTGTATTCAGCGAGCCTTATTTCAACAGTTTGCAACTGGCGGGCAGTCTGGAAATCTTGCCGGAACATTTTTACAGTCGTTATCTGGAAAATCCGCAAATTTTTAATGAAAGCCGGGGCCTGTTAATGGGCTCAGGTCCTTACCGGTTAGCTGACCCGGAAAATTGGACGCCGGATTTTGGTGCCGTTGAGTTGATACGCAATCACCGATACTGGGGACCGGTCAATCCGTCGTTTGATCGAATTATCTGGCGTATTATCGAAAACGACAGTGCTCGGCTGACCACCTTCCGTAATGGTGACATTGATGTTTATAACGCCCTGCCACGTGAATTTGAAAATTTACTGGAAGATGAGGCGATTACCGATCGCAGTCAGTATTTTGAATATATGAGTCCTACTGCCGGTTACAGTTTTATTGCTTGGAATCAGTCTCGTGATGGCGAAGAAACGCGATTTGCTGACAAACGTGTTCGTCAAGCAATGTCATTGTTGACCGATGTCGATCGGGTGCTTGAAGAAATTTTCTTGGGTTATGGCCAGCCAGCGGCCAGTCCGTTTATGGTGGGGTCAGATCAACATGATCCTGCGATTACACCAATGCCATATGATGTCAGTAAAGCCAAAGCGTTACTAGATGAAGCCGGTTATGCTGATCGCAATGGTGATGGCATTCTGGAATCGGCTGACGGCAAGCCATTTGAATTTGAGCTGACCTTCTTTCAGGACAGTGATGACACGCGTCGGATGGTACTTTTTTTACGTGATTTGTATGCCCGCGCCGGCATTGTCATGAAGCCCAAACCGACTGAATGGTCAGTTATGGTCGAGGATCTTCTGGATAAAGATTTTGATGCCATTACGCTGGCCTGGACGTCAGGTATCGAAATCGACATCTTTCAGATGTTCCACTCCAGTCAAACCGTTGAGGGGGGCGATAACTTTATCAATTACCAGAATCCTGAGTTGGATAAAGTTATTGAAGCTGCCCGTGCTGAAGTTGATGAAGAAAAGCGCATGGAATTGTGGCATGAAGCTGAGCGTATTCTGGTACAAGATCAGCCTTACACATTTTTGTTCCGGCGCAATACCATGGCGTTTATTGACGAGCGCATTAAAAACCTCGAAAAAACTGATTTGGGGTTGAATTTGATGTCCGTGCCGGTTGAGGTATACGTGCCGGCTGAACTGCAACTGCATCGTTAACCGCTCATGTTGCATTATTTGTTGCGCCGCTTATTACTGATGGTGCCTACTTTGTTGGGCATCACGCTAGTGGTGTTTGTGGTGATGGCAGCCGCGCCGGGTGGTATCAGTGCCCAGACGCTGGTTGATGGCATGGAACTGGAGCCGCAAAGCCGAAAAGCACTGGAAGATTATTACAACAAGCTCTATGGTTTGGATCAGCCCGCACCGGTGCAGTATTTACGTTGGCTTAATAATATTTCGCCTATTGGTTTTGAACGAAATACCGATGGCACGTTGGGCGCTTTTTCGCTATGGAAAGGCAGCGATCTGGGTACCAGTTTCCGATATGGCCGGGACGTAACGGATTTGCTGGCTGAGCGCTTGCCCATTACCTTATTGCTCAACTTAATTTCGATACCGTTAATTTATGCACTCGCCATTGGTATTGGTGTGCAAGCAGCACGTGACAGAGGCGGTCGCTTTGATGTCAGCTCCAATATCTTTTTGCTGGGTTTATGGTCGGTCCCCAGCATGTTGGCGGGTGTGTTATTTATCGGCTTTTTCGCTTCAGAACAATATTGGCGATGGTTTCCAACGGGCGGGTTGATACGCCGGGAAACAGCCGGAGAAACTTTTTTACCGTTATTTGCCAGTTTCAGCGATGTTGTCATAGCTGCTGTCTGCGTCGCAGGATTAACATTGTTGTTGATGCAACTGCTGAGCCGTTTATCCACTACCTATCGGCAATGGTTGGGTGTATTAATTGGCGCCGGTCTTGGATATCTGATGGCGCTGAACTTGTACGGTCAGTGGTTTGCTGGTTTACATGTGGCGTTGATGTTGGTATTGGCGATGTTAATGCGCAGCCTGTGTGGTTTGCAAAACATGCCGCTAAGACTAGCGATTGCCGGCAGTTTAGGGCTGGGATTAGGACTAAGTATAGCAGCCCAACTGGGCGTAACCTTTTTGCAAAATGGTTATTTGTTGGATCGGATTTGGCATCTGGTATTACCGATTATTGCACTTTCCTACGGCGGTTTGGCGTTTCTGGCAAAGCTAACCCGTTCTTCATTATTAGAAAATCTGGCTGCTGATTATACCCGTACAGCACGCGCTAAAGGTGTTGATGAGGAATCGGTGTTGTGGCGACATGTATTTCGTAATTCACTACTGCCATTAATTACGGTGTCTGCCACATTATTGCCCAGTTTGCTGGCAGGTTCAGTCATTATCGAAAGCATTTTCAGTATTGATGGCATGGGCAAACTGGCCGTTGAAGCAGTGCAAACCCGCGACCGCGAATTGGTGTTATCAATCACGTTGATTTCAGGGCTATTAACGCTGTTTGGCTATTTGCTGGCGGATATTGCTTATGCGCTGGTCGATCCGAGGGTTAGCTATGACTGAGCAAAAATTAAACAGTCAACAATCAGCGCGCTCTAAACCCTGGAGTCATCAGGTTGCAGTGGCTTTACTAAAGCGGAACAGTGCCCGTATTGGCTTGTTGTGGATAGCTATTTTGGTATTTATCGCGACGTTTTCACCGTTTCTGGCCAGTAGTCACCCTCTGTACATGGTGGTTGATGGTCAAGCCAGCAGTCCATTATTGATACATATGAGTGCTCAGGACTGGGTATGGCTGGCAGCATTTGTCTTTATGGTATTGCTGGTTAAATGGTCACGGCCATTGTGGCAAAAATTGTTGCTATGGGCGGGATTAGTTGCTGTCAGCGCGCTGGTTGCCAATGCCGTTGCCTCGCCGCCGACCC
>DASSWO010000005.1:0-3879 GCA_035704795.1 Methylophaga sp.
GACTTTCGATGAAAGCGACCGATGCACCTGGCTGATTAAGTAATACTTCATCAACCATTAGCGGCAGCAACAACGGCACAGGGACTGCACAAATCGTCGCCAGTAAGGCAATAAAATTGGCTTTAATTAAATGCTTTTTAAAGCGCAGTGCCTGCAGCAGAATGCCTTTCAGATGATAGCTGTTTTCAGCTTGCATAAATCGATGAATGCTCTGAATAAAACGCGATTAAAAGTAACCTGGGTGTCACAGGGAGTGACTGATTAGTGAGCCGGGCGCGGCCAGAGTTCCGCGCCCGATACTGCGCTGCGGGTTTTAGAAATTGCCGCCCCAACTGTCTTTCTTACGTAAGCGTAATTTAGGGAGCAACAAACCAAGCATTAAACCGCCGAATAAGACGGCGGCACCCACCAAAAACCAACTTTTGGCACTGTTATCGCGCAGCGCATTATTTTCGATTTGAATAGCCTGGATCTGGTTGTCCATGTCTTGCAGTTTTTGTTTCAACTGACGGTTTTCATTTTCGATGGCCAAGGCACTGGAAGCCGTGCGACGTAAATCATCTAATTCCTTGCGGAGCCGCTGCGAGGTTTCTTTCAGACTTAAATTCTGATCATCAGCATTGGCCGTTTGTGAACTGAGTTGTTCGATCTCTTCTTTATAATTAGCGACCTCTAATTGCAGATTGGCCAATTGTTGTTCACTGGCCGCCAGCCGGTCACGGGCACTACCGGTATTACTCAAATAGCGTGTCAACACCCAGCCCTCGACACCATCAGCGGTACGAACTTTGGAATAACCGCTGTCGGCATCATTTTCCAGCACATCAAGTCGGGTACCAGATGTAAGCATCTTGCGAATACCGAATTCCAGACCTTTACCCTTACGAAGGGTGATTTCAAGTTCATCTGATACATAACGGGTAGTTTGTGCAAAACTGACGCTCGCCGTCAGCAGCGGCAGGATCAGTAACAATAGGTGCAGAATGAATTTATTCACGATGACTTCCGAAAGATTTTCAAAGCGGCATTCTAGCAGATGCCCTAGGGCTTGTTTACCTTTCATATCCATCACTGCTGGTGACTATTTTTGTATCCGGGAAGGCGGAAAGAGCGCAGTGTAGCCATCCTACATAAGCGATTGACAACACAGTCGGATGCGAAAATAGTCCCAGCCCTGTGGGTTGTGACTTAAAAAGCGTTACTGCGTTACTCGTCGTTTATCTAGGGTGAATTAACTACACTTTACGCGCCTTAATTGACGCTTTTTCAGCTCACAACAGAGGTGTAGGTGAAAGGTAAACAAGCCCTTGTTTAAGATCCTGCGCTATAAGACAAAACTAACGATCACCACAAGGAAGTGGGTCATCTGCTTGTCATATGCAACTGATACCCTGCCGACAGTTTAAAAAGGCAAATAATGATGGATAAGATCAGAGTAATGTTTTTATGTACTGGCCATTCCTGCCGGTCACAAATGGCTGAAGGTTGGGGTAAAGCCTTCGCGGATGAACATATAGATGTGCGTTCTGCTGGCATCGAAGCGCGAGGACAGAATCCGCGGGCAATTCAAGTCATGGCAGAAGCAGGAATTGATATTTCGCAACAGGAATCTATTCGTGTTAACGGCGAAATGCTGGAATGGGCTGATTTACTGGTGACTTTGTGTGATAACGCCGAAGAACAATGTCCTGTGGTCAGTCCGCATACGGCAAGACTGCATTTACCGCTCACCGATCCGGCCAAATACCGCGGCACCGATGAAGAAATTCTTGCTGAATTTCGTATTACCCGTGACAAGATTCGTCAGCGGGTGGAATACGTGCTCAGTCAATTAGCTGAAAAAACAGTCGTTAACGGTCGTTAACTCAGACCGAAACAGCCATAAACGGTAAACAACAACCACAATCAGCCGGTTGTAATTGATAAAGACTGTTACCCGGGATTTTCTTAGCGGCAGATTTGGCTTTGCTGGCATGCTCCGACAGATCGGCTTCATTCATTATCTTGTCAAATTCGACCAATCTCACAGCGCCAATTGATAAACTCAGTAACGGATAAAACACCGGTTGACCATAGCGATCCAGGGCATGAATGCCGCCTTGCTCGATATGAGCTGGCTGGTATAGGTCAGGATATAGCGCGATAAAGGCCGCGTGAATTTGCTGACAACGTTGCTGCCAGTCATGACTTTCAAAGGCGATAATAAAATCATCACCGCCGACATGACCGATAAAGTCGACTTCCGGATTAATCATCTCGCATAAAATCCGCGCGGTTTTGCTGATCACCTTATCGCCTTTACTATAGCCATAGGTATCGTTATAAGGTTTAAAATTATCCAAATCGAAATAACACACCGTAACATCACGTCGCTGCATAATGATTTCGCTGAGATGCTCACTAAGCGGCACATTACCCGGCAAGCCACTGAGTGGATTGGCATGTCGGGCAATCGTTAATTGCATATCGGTAATTTGTCGTAATAAGTCCATGACACTGCCGACACCGCGATAAAAACCCAGCTCAGTGATAATAAACATGTTGTGCTGATGAGCAGAATCCTGACTGGTGATCTGCTGACTGAGATTTTTCAGTGGCAGCGATACTTCGGCAACCACAGGTTTAATATCCATTAATAAATGAATTGGTTTGCGACCATATAAATCGCGTCCATAACGACTGGCGTATAAGGTCATAAATTCATCACGCCAGATCATACCGGCAACGCTGTTATCGTCATTAACAACGGGCAAGGCTGTCAGCTTGACGACGCTCTGAAAACGTTCGCCTACAGAATCGACACTGTGATGCTCGCGCACAGGATTCAGATTGGTCAGCAAACTGCTCACCAACGTACTGGCACGGGGTTTACCGGTAGTAATAAGATTAGGCGTCTGCCGGCGGGCAAACAGGTTGGGATCCAGTTCACGTGAAGGATGAATATTGGGCCGGCCAAAATAATAGCCTTGCGCAAAATTCATTTCCATGGTTTGGGCGGCTAAATACTCACCGCGTACTTCGATACCTTCACCAATAATCTGACAATGAATTCCCTGGGCAATATCAATCATAGATTGCACAAACTGACGCTTTTGCCGATCTTCGTGAATATTTTGCATAAAATGCCGATCAAGTTTCACATAATCAGGTTGTAGTTCAGACCAGGTGCGTAGTCCGGAATAACCGGCGCCTAAATCATCAATGGCAATCGAAAAGCCCATCTCCCGATAATGCTGGGTGGCTTCGCGCATCAAAACATAATCATCAATCGGGTACTGTTCGGTCAGTTCTATCACCACGTTTTCTGCGGACAAACCAGCTTTTTGCAAAAACTGCAGGGTCAGACCATGCGGATAATCCGGTTGCAATAAAGCAGCGGGAATCGTGTTAATAAAAAGTTTACCGGTGAGACCCAGCTCGCCAAACTTAGCAATCTCAAGCTCCCGGCACAGTAAATCCAGCTCAGCCAGACGACCATGACGGCTGGCGGCATCAAATAAATTTATGGGGGAATGCAGCAGGCTATCTGAAGGGCCGCGGATCAGCGCTTCATAACCAAAAATCTCGTGTGTTTTCAGCGACACTATCGGCTGAAAAATCGGTGTTAAGGCCGCCGTGGCCAGAATGTCTTCCAATGACTTGAACTGTAATAATTCTTCGCGTGTCATTAGATACCTCATTGTTTAAGGCAAAAAAAAGCCCCACCCGAAAACGGGTGAGGCAAGTTGGAGAGAGAGGATAACTCGCTGTCGGCCTACCAGAAGGCTTGAGCGCGGAATTTAAGCGCTGAAGGTTCTACGCCATCATTAGGACCATCAACAGTCAGGTCAGTAACGTGATCATAGTTCAACATCAGACGAGTGTTTTTAGTTGGGTAGT
>DASSWO010000038.1:0-2914 GCA_035704795.1 Methylophaga sp.
CGAGAAATGGAAGAAACCGTTAGCCGTTTACATGAACAGCTACGTAAACTGGAAATCGAAACGGAAACCCAAATTCTGTTTCGCTATGAAGATGGCAGTGCCGATCATCATGCGGAATTTGATCCTTTAGAATTAGATCGCTTTTCGACCATTCAGCAATTATCGCGCAGCCTGACCGAAAGTGTTATCGATCTGAATGATATCAGTCGTTCCATGGATCAAATGGTGCGCGAAACCGATGTCATTTTGTTGCAACAATCGCGGCTGAATACTGATTTACAGCACGGCCTGATGAATACCCGGCTGGTGCCATTCACGCATATTGTGCCGCGCCTTGAACGTATCGTCCGGCAAACCGGAAATGAAGTCGGCAAACAGGCTCAGTTGCGGGTGAATGGTGCTAATCAGGAATTGGATCGGGCGATTTTGGATCGACTGGTCGCACCAATCGAGCATATTTTGCGTAATGCTATTGCTCACGGAATTGAAGCCCCGGCAGAGCGCCAGCAACATGGCAAAGCTGAAAGCGGGCAATTACAAATTGATCTGCAGCGGGAAGGCTCAGAAGTCGTATTGAGCATCCGCGATGATGGCCAGGGCCTTAATATCGACAAAATTCGCCGAAAGGCCCTGGCATTGAAATTAATCGCACCTGAGGACAATCCCCCCGATGAAATGCTGATGCCGCTGATTCTGACCTCCGGTTTCAGTACTGCTGACAGCATATCGCAACTAGCTGGCCGGGGCGTCGGTATGGATGTCGTCAATAATGAAATCCGGGCGCTGAAAGGCCGTTTATCGATTGAGTCAGTTACAGGCCAAGGCAGCTGTTTTCATATTCGATTGCCCCTGACTTTATCGCTGATCCAAGCCTTGCTGGTCACCGCGAATCAACAACAATTTGCCGTTCCGTTATCGACGGTCAAAGCCGGTGAGCGTTTATCCGTTGGTCAAATTCGTGAATTACTGATGCATCCGCAGCCGGTTTATCAGTTTAATGATGAAGATTATGAGTTTGTGCCGCTCAGCCATTTGCTCGGTGAACCGTTAAACCTGCCAGATAATGCCCGTCAACCGATGCCGCTGTTATTATTCCGCAGCGGTCATGTCCGAGTCGCGCTATTGGTAGATGCGATTAACAGTAACCGTGAAATCGTTATCAAATCGATCGGCAAACAGTTGTCACATATCAATGCTATCAATGGCGCCACCATTCTTGGTGATGGCCGGGTGGTGATGATTTTAGATATCCCAACACTGATTGAAGTCCATCGGAAACAGCAGGCTGGCAGCACTGATCTGCCGGAAGAACTGGCCTTGCAACAAAAAGCGGAAGAACGGCTGCCAGTTGCCATGGTAGTGGATGATTCGATTACCATGCGTAAAGCTTCTGGTAGTTTGCTGAGCCGTCTTGGTTTCACAGTGATGACGGCCAAAGACGGCGTCGAGGCACTGGCTAATCTTTATGAACAACAGCCGGATATTATTTTATTGGATGTTGAAATGCCGCGTATGGATGGTTTTGAATTTGCCTCCATTGTTCGTAATGACCCGCAATTTCAGCATTTGCCGATTATTATGATTACTTCACGTACCGGTGAAAAACATCGGCAGCGGGCGCTGGGAATCGGTGTCAATGATTATCTCGGTAAGCCTTATCAGGAAAATGAATTGGTCTCCGCCATGAAACAACTGCTAGGTGCCAGCTATCCGCACCGGCATCATTAATCTGGATCTGCCATGACTGCCAAGCTTGATTATGTTCACTGCATGCTGATTCCACTGCGCCAGCATTATTTGTTACTGCCCAACACCACGATTGCTGAAGTGATTCCTTTACCCCGACAAATTATTTCAGCGCAGTCCAATCAACAAAACTTTATTGTTGGCCAAGTTCACTGGCGAGACAGCATCTTGCCGGTGATTGATCTGGAAAACCTGATTGATGAGCCAGCCGATGCCGATAGTCGTGCCGCGAACAAACTGTGCATTGTAAATGGCATTAACGATAACGCATTAGTGGATCATTACGCTCTGCCCTGCTGCGGCGCACCACAACTTATCACTCTTAACGAGGCTGCCCTGCAAACCAGTGCACAAGCTGACGTGGCAAACTGGCTGCATTGCCAAATTAAAATTGGCAATAAAACGGCGTTGATCCCAAATCTGGACGATATAGAAAGTCATCTGCAAAATCAGCTAGCAATGCCCTGATATTCGGGCTGGATTTACTTTATGATAGGCGCCATGAAATTGCGCAAAATATTTAGTTCTCTATTGCTGCTGGCCACCTTTGTGCCAGCAATCGCCAACGCTGCGTTATCACTAAACGACCAGCGAAAAACCTACCAGCAGGCCAAAAAAGCTTTACAAGCTCACCAGTTAACGCGGTTCCAAACGCTGCGTAACCAGCTGGACGACTATCCTTTGCAAAGTTATCTTGATTATCTGTTTTTGCGCCACCGCTTAAACCAAACCGGAAATGCCAGCGTTGCGGCTTTTTTAGACAAACACGATGACAGTTTTTTTGCTGACCGCTTACGCAAAGCCAAACTGGATAAGCTTGCCGCCAGCCAACAGTGGCAGGCTTATTTGGATTTTTACCAGTCACCACAATCAGCCGAGCGTGCCTGTCACCACGCCCGGGCTTTAATGCATACCGGGCAGTCTGATGCGGCGGAAAAAGCTGCCTTGGCATTATGGCTGGTGCCGTATTCACAGGAAAAAGCCTGTGATCCGGTGTTCAACATTATAGAAAAACGTGGCTTGTTGACCGATGACCTTCGTTGGCAGCGGTTGATGCTGAGTTTGCGGGCACAACAATTTTCACTGGCCGGCTATTTGGCGAAAACAGTTGATGCAGCGGCCACCGCTCAAGCTTGGACAGATCTCTGGCAACAAATTCACAGTAATC
>DASSWO010000075.1:0-4783 GCA_035704795.1 Methylophaga sp.
CCATCGGCTTGTTGATTATGTTTCACTTCACGGGAGGCGCGGCCAGCGGTACTTTTTCCGTCATAAAACGGTATTGCATGAATCTCTTCACGAATCGCCTCAAGATCCACTGCCGACAAACACTGTGTTAAATGCAAAATCATATTGAGAATGCTTCTCATTTGTGGCAAAGTGCATAACGTAACATGAATCTACAAACAAGAGGCCGACTTATGCAAGAAAACCGTAAAAAATGGATCAGTTTAGGGATCGCACTGACAAGCGGTGTCAGCATGAATGCCATGGCTGCCGATATGCCAGATCATTCTGGCCATTCATCGGCGATAACACTGGCCGCCGCCGGTGAGGGCGAAGGTGAGGGTGCCGGCGTCACCGAAACTGATCTGAAAACCAACGATATTGCCTATCTCACTAGACTGGGTCTGATTCGTGGCCATTTACTGGTCGGTTTTGAGTTGTATCGTCAAGGCCACACGGATATGGCGATTACCCATATGAAACATCCGCGTGACGAACTCTACGCCGGGCTGGTACCCGCCATCGAATATCGTGGCGGCGAGCGCTTTGATGACGCCTTAAGCAAACTCGCTGACAGTGTTACTGGTGAAGCATCACAGGAAGTCGTAGCAGCGGCTTATCAGGATCTGGAAGACGGCATCAAAGCCGCTGAGTCTGTGGTAAAACCGGATTTGCAAACCAGCTTGATGAGTATCAAATCATTACTGACCACCGCCGGTGAGGAATATGCCATTGGGGTGGATAACGGCAAACTGGTCAATGCCCACGAATATCAGGATGCCTACGGCTTTACCGAAATCGCCAAACGGCGCTTGAAGGAATTACCTGAATCCATTCAAAACCAATCACCGGAAACCATTGCTAAGGTCAACACCTTGCTTACAAATACCGCTGACCTCTGGCCAAATATTGCCCCCAGTGGAAATGTTGAAGGGGACGCCTCGCGGCTATATGGTGTTGCTGCCCGCATTGAAATATCTGCACTGAGTCTTTAACAGCATCCCGGACGCTCAGCAGGCATTTGTCTGGCGTCCGGGTTATTAATTTACCTAATATTTTTATCTCCCCGCGCTTCAGTTGGCGCATGATAGCGATCCCAAAATCTAATTATTGCTGACATTACACCATGTCGAACTCTGACGCGTTTCACCCCCATCCACTTAAAGCATTGATCATGCAGCTTATTGCCTTGGCGCAGCGCTATCCATGGGCAATCGCGTTATTTGGTTTTGTTTCCGGTACTGCCAGTTATTTTATGGTCGAACGTAGTCCGCAACTGGCCCAGTTTTTAACGATTTTGCTGCTGGTCAGCTGGTTGGTTTTGCTGCTCGAAAAAGGTCTTCGCGTTCGGTTTTTTAATCGTTTCGGGCTGGAATTTCCGCCATCGGTTATGCATTACCTGACGCAATTGGTGCATCAGGAAAGTCTGTTTTTTACTTTGCCGTTTTTTCTGGCAGTGACCACGTGGGATCATGGCCAATCGATATTTACCATTATTCTGATGGCCTGTGCCCTGGTTTCAGTTATCGATCCGATTTATTACCAAAAGCTTGCCAAGCGCCGTGAACTGTTTTTGATTTTTCATTCATTTGCACTATTTGCCATGCTGGTGGTGGCATTACCCATTATTTTGCAGCTGACTACCACCGAGAGTCTGGCCTGGGCTTTATTGATTTCACTGGTCCTGAGCCTGCCAAGTTTGGCGCAAGTTTTTCAATACCATCGCTGGTGGCGTTTACCGGTTTTAATATTATTGTTGACAGCGCTCGCCGGCACTTTATGGCAAGTACGTAGTTGGATCCCACCGGCCGCTTTACAGCTAATAGAAATCAGTTTGTCGCAAACAGTAGATCGTGAAGCGCTTAGTCATGGCAAAAGTATTGAGCGCATTTCAGAAAACCAGTTAAAACAAACCGGATTGTACGCATGGACAGCAGTCAATGCACCGCGCGGACTGCGCGATAATATTCATCATATCTGGCTACAAAATGGTGAAGAAATAGACCGGATCACACTGAAGATTGAGGGTGGCCGAGAAGAGGGCTACCGGGCATACAGTTATAAAAATAATTTTCCTGAAAATGCCGTGGGCCGTTGGCAAATCCGGGTGGTCACCGACTCTGGTCAACTGATTGGTTTGAAGCGTTTTACAGTTACCGATTAATTGCCGCTGGCTTTCAGCTTACCGGCAATAAAATCAACGTGCGAGACATGCAGCAAATTGGCAATCCGCCGAATAACGTGCTGCTCAACGGCCTGGATATCATCATCAGCTGCCGCCATCTGCCATAGTGATTCAATCAGTTGGATTTTTTCCGCCATGCTGTATTGGTTGTTAATTTCACGGGTAAAGGCAAAATAATCGATGGCTGACTTATGGGCTTGCAGAGCCTCTTCAAATAAACTTTCAGCGGCAGTGTCTGATAATTGAAATTGCTTTTTCAGCAATCTTTGTAAAGCGACAATTTCAACGGTATCTTTTTCATGGTCCGCTGCCATGACTTCAACCATTAATGCGGCGGCAGCCAGCATTGGCTGATTTTTGACCTCGTTTGCGAGGCCCGCTTCGTTATCAGTTTGCGGGTTCAATAAAGCTTTTATAGCATTCAGCATCAATAAACTCTCAATATAAAACGGCTCTGACTGAACATACACCGACAAGTTCAACGATTGATGATCACTGCCGCCTGATAGCGCTGTTTACCGTACCCTAGAAGCCGGTTAAATTCTTTATGGGTCACCGGAATATACAGACTGTCAGTCAGCGTTTTATCATCATCCCAGTCAATATCGGGATCATGAAAATAAACAAAGGTGTCTGAAATCGACACCAGCACAACCCAATGCGGCGATTTATTCTGGTTAAGGCGATAAGAACTTATCAATACCACTACCAGTGCGCCGGCATCCAAATGACTACGCAGCAGATTAACGTCCATCGGCATTAATTGCTGATGAATGTCCGATTGCGCGATTTGCTGAACAAAATCCTGATGCACACATTCAATGACCAGCTTTTTTTCATCACTACGCACGCCGTTAATAAACGGCACTTCATCGCTGTTGGTGACAAGCGTGGTATTAAATCCGCGCCGCCAGGCCGATAAAGCAAGCCCATGGGCACTGCAGCCACCATGGCCTGAGGTCATAAAAATAGTTGTCGCTTCACGCCAGATCTGTAACTCGCTGATCCTATCCAGCGGTGGCATCTCCGGTTTCAGGGTTTTCATGGCCATCATCAAACTGGCCGGACCACAGGTAAAGTCGGTACTTTGTGAATAGTGCACCACTTGATTTTGCAAGGTATGTGGCTCAGGTTGCAGCACTTTCATCATGCGCATGGCGTCGGTGTGATCTTCGTAAAAATCACTGACGATATCGAACTGTTTATAGCCTAGATTTTCGTAGAGCCGAATCGCATTATGATTATCAGGACGCACTTCCAGACGGATAAAACTGCGTCCCGCTGCTAAAGCGGCTTTTTCTGCCGCCGCCATCAGGGCATTGGCGATACCTTGTTTGCGATTTTGTGGATCAACGGCCAGTGAATAAATCCGCCCCAGCGAGGTGCCGCGCGAATACAGAATCAAAACATACCCGGCCAAATGCTGATTTTTTTCGGCCAGCAGCAGCAAGGCATTAGCCTTATTGATCATCCATTTAAAACTGCGCCGGGATAGCCTGTCGGAATCGAAGCAGATTTTTTCCAGACTCAGTAATGCATCCACATCCTCCAGCGTGGCGGCACGAATTTGCAGTTCAGCTACCTCAGGCACTGCCATTACTTTGGCCACTGAGCCCTTCCAAAGCCATTTCAATGACCTGCCGGCCACGGAATAACACTAATTCTTGCCACTGCGTCTGATCGGGACAGAAAAAATCCTGCATCGCATGTTTGATATCCAGCGTTTGCTGATCAGTCCAGTCAATTTTTCCGGATTGTTGTAACTGGTGATCGGCAAATAACACCCGCAGCATTTCCGCATTGCCGAAACTGCCGAACTCCAGCGTCAGAAAACAGACCTGCTCACCCTGCGCGTGCCAGAAATAATCGTGCAGGCCGTGTTTTACCCCTGAAGTCGAGGTGCCCATAGCAGGCTCGGTTACCGTAGCGCCAAATAATTCAACGGCAGTTTTGGTGGCTTTGCTGTTATGCGGGTGATCACAAATCAGTTCGCCGTAACCATAAGGGCCGAGACCACTGTGAATATCAATTACTACAACTTGATCGCGCTTTTCCGGCTTGATTTGCCCGGCCAATTGTTCGATGACTTCACGTGACCAACTGGCTTTATCACCGCCGTAATACAACGCATCTTTTTGTTGATATTGCCCCTGACTCAACGCATCAAACAAATCACGATGAGCGCCTACTTCATCCATGCTTGCAGAGGATTTATTCAAATCCTGCCAGATTTTTAGAGCTTCTGAAGAGTCAGGTAATTTACCGGCAAAATCAACAAAGTTGCGGTTGATATCGATGCCGTCATTATCGTTACGGCTGGCCCAGGCAAAGCCCCACGGATTCAGCGCGTGCACCAATACCACACAAATATCCGCCGGCAAACGCCGGTGGCGACTGACAAAATCCGACTGGATCGCCGAGCCAACACCACCTTCAATACCATGTAAACCGGAAACTAATACCAGCATATTTTTGGCTTTCGGGTTACCGGCCCAGGCAATATCGCAAAACAGTTTTTCGTTTTTCGGGCCTTTCAGCGGATGCGCAATATTGTTGAAGCGTTCGACAATTGAGCTGGTT
>DASSWO010000159.1:0-11592 GCA_035704795.1 Methylophaga sp.
GCTGTTGCTTAAGCCTTTCCTGAAACTTATCGAGGTCTTCTTCACTCAGTGCAAACATTTCAGTCAAAGCAGCAATTGTTGCTGGCAGATCTGGCACTTTTTCAGGAATCAATTCCAAACTGAAAGTGGGTATATTTTCCGCCAATACAACACCATTACGATCAAAAATCAGCCCACGTTGCGGTGGTAAAGGCTCTATATCGACCCGGTTTTGCTGGGCCAATGTATCAAAATGTTCAAATTCAACAACCTGAAGTACTACCAGCCGGACAATGACACCGGTAAACAGCAAAACCGAAAATATCGCTGCGAAAATCAGCCGGGCATTAACCAGCCGTCGTTCGCGTAAATGATCCTTCAGTGCCAGATGCGATTGTATCGCCATCAACTCACCTGAAAATTACGCCGGATTTTCCGCAATACTGCGTAAACAAACGGCCAAAGCAACGTGCTGACAACGGCTGGCATCCAAATATGCCAACTGCTGGTCATTGACGCATTAAGCATTGACACCAGATGCACCAAAAATACCAAAGACAAAATAGTAAAAGCCTGTTGCCATAACGGATATTGCCTTAATTGCAAATGAAAACGGGCGACCAGATAAATGGCCATTGCATAGGCAAAAGCATGCACTCCCATCTGAACACCGGTGGTGATATCCATGACTAACCCGGTAAACCAGGCGACGCCAATACTCACTCGCTGAGGTAATGCCATTGCCCAATAAATCAATGTCATCACCACAAACTCCGGCCGCGCCTGGCGCAATAAATCCGGCAAAGGCAAAATCATCAAAACAATAGCAATGAGTAAAGTGACATAAATTACCCAGGTTTGTTGCGACCGACTGTTAATTGCCATCGGAAGGCGTACTCTCAGCAGCGGGCTGTTCGTCTTGTGGGTTGGGTGATTCAGTCGTTTCAGGTAACAAAGCTTCCTGTAACATCAACGGGGTGTCTGTTGCTGGTTTCGGGATTAAATCCACCGGCGGTATCTTTAAACTGAAATCAATTTTTTCACCCGGCAACACTAGCATCAGTTCACGACTGGTACTTAATTGTGCCGCGGGTTTTACCGAAATCTCTGCAAAGGCTTTACCTGGCGGATACGTAACTGATGTCACTTGCCCGACTGGATAACCTACCGGAAAACGGCCGCCAAGGCCCGAAGTCACTAACCAGTCACCTACCCGAATATCAGCATTGTGCGGTAAGTATTCCACTTGTAATGGCTCACCCAAACCACGACCGGTAACAACTGCCCGTAAACCATTACGCACCACTTGCACAGGAATTGCGTGACTGGGATCGGTTAATAACACTACCCGACTGGAAAATTGGCTGACTTCAGCCACTTGCCCCATTACCCCACGCGAATCCAGTACCGGTTGCCCTTCATAGACGCCAAACTGCTTGCCTTTATCAATAATGACATGTTGATAAAATGGATCTAAATCGACGCTGAGTAACTCGGCTATTTGCACTCGCTCCTGCAACCGAAAGGATGAGCCCAGCAATTCCCGCAAGCGCATATTTTCCCGTTCCAGGGCTTGCATACGTTGCATACGGACTTTTTGTGTCAAGGCCTGAGCTTCCAGCTTCGTGATACGTTCGCGCAGATCCTCGCGATCCTGAAGCATATCGCTGATCCAATCAGTAAAGTTGGTCGGCATTGATGCGAGACTTTGAATCGGATAAACCGCTGTAGCCAGCGCAGATCGTACTGGCTTAAAAATATCCAGTCGTGCATCCATCAGAAATAACAACAAAGATGCCAGTACCGCCAACAACATGCGGGTATTTAAAGACGGCGTTTGTGTAAATAACGGTTTAATGATGGTTTCCCCAAAATGAAGAGACCTTCGCACATGCTGGCCATCTGCAAAGGTCTCAATTCATCAGGCTAAGTCGGCTTACTCAAAAGTGAAAACGTCACTCCCCCGCTCGTCGATCAATTCCAGCGCCCGACCACCGCCCCGTGCAACACAGGTTAGTGGATCTTCGGCAACAATTGCCGGCAGGCCGGTTTCTTCCATCAACAAACGGTCTAAATCTTTGAGCAAGGCACCACCACCAGTCAGCACAATACCGCGTTCAGCAACGTCAGCACCCAGTTCTGGCGGCGTTTGCTCTAATGCTGTTTTAACAGCAGCGACAATACCCGATAACGGATCTTGCAACGCTTCCAGAATTTCGTTGCTATTCAAGGTAAAGCTTCGAGGAATACCCTCTGCCAGATTGCGGCCGCGCACTTCCATTTCGCGTACTTCATTACCCGGATAAGCTGAGCCAATTTCTTTTTTGATTTTTTCGGCCGTAGATTCACCAATCAGCGTGCCATAATTGCGACGCACATAATTGACGATGGCTTCGTCAAATAAGTCACCACCAATACGTACTGATGACGAATAAACAATACCGTTCAGAGAAATGATTGCGACTTCGGTGGTACCACCACCGATATCCAACACCATCGAACCGCTGGCTTCTTCAACTGGCATACCGGCGCCGATCGCGGCTGCCATAGGCTCTTCAATCAAAAACACATCACGGGCACCGGCACCAGCGGCTGATTCACGAATAGCACGACGTTCAACTTGGGTAGAACCACAAGGAACACACACCAATACGCGCGGGCTGGGTTTCAAAAAACGGCCTTCATGTACTTTACGGATAAAATGCTGGAGCATTTTTTCAGTCACAGTAAAGTCGGCGATAACACCATCTTTAAGCGGCCGGATGGCGGTAATATTGCCCGGCGTGCGTCCTAACATGCGCTTTGCTTCGGCACCGACTGCGGCAATCGAACGCGGACCGCCCGGTCCTTTATCCTGTCGGATGGCAACCACTGAGGGTTCATCCAGAACAATGCCTCTGCCACGTACATATATCAGTGTATTGGCCGTACCCAGATCAATTGAGAGATCGTTGGAAAAAAGACCACGTAAGCGTTCGAACATTGAAAAAACCACTTCAGGAAGGCGAAAAACGCTACTTTAACAATGCCAAGGTCTGTTGGGCAAGCGTGTAATCATTTAAACTTCACACTTTCGTTAAAAATATAATTTCTGGAACCGTCGATGAGTTTAGAAAAATCCGATGTAGAGAAAATCGCCCATCTGGCAAGGCTCGCCATTGATGAGTCTAGCATTCCCGACTATGCCCGTGATTTGAATAACATCCTGACACTGGTAGAAGAAATGAGCGCAGTTAATACTGATGGCATTCATCCGATGGCGCACCCATTAGATGCCAATCAGCGGCTACGTGATGATGTGGTCAGCGAAACCGATCAACGCGAATTATTTCAATCTATCGCCCCAAAAACCGAAGCCGGTGTTTATCTGGTTCCTAAAGTCATCGAATAATCAGGCCTCACATGCACAACAAATCGCTTAAACAACTTTCCGATGCCCTGCACCAGGGTGAAATCACCAGTGTCGAACTGACCCGGCATTTTTTAGATCGTATCCATCAGCATAATGGTGAGTTGAACGCCTTTATCAGCGTCACTGAAGATCTGGCGATGGCTCAGGCTAAAGCCGCTGATGACCGTTTGAAAGCAAAAACTGCGGGTCCGTTGACGGGTATTCCTCTTGCACATAAAGATATTTTCTGTACCAAAGGTGTCCGCACCAGCTGCGGTTCAAAAATGCTGGATCCGTTTATTGCCCCTTATGACGCCACTGTCGTTGAAAAACTCAACGCTGCTGGCATGGTGACGCTGGGTAAAACCAACATGGATGAATTTGCCATGGGTTCATCAAATGAAACCAGTTTTTATGGCCCAGTTAAAAACCCATGGGATACCAAACGCGTACCGGGTGGTTCTTCAGGTGGTTCAGCGGCGTCAGTTGCGGCGCGTTTAGCACCGGTTGCCACCGGTACCGATACCGGTGGTTCGATTCGCCAGCCTTCTTCTTTATGTAACCTGACCGGCTTAAAACCCACTTATGGCCGGGTGTCTCGTTACGGCATGATTGCTTTTGCGTCCAGCCTGGATCAGGCAGGTCCGATGGCTGCTAATGCTGAAGATGCCGCGATGATACTCAATGCGATATCCGGCTTTGACGAGCGTGATTCCACCAGCGTTGATCGGGAAGTACCGGATTACACAGCAACATTGAATGATTCACTTGAAGGTCTGCGCATTGGCCTGCCCAAAGAATATTTTGGTGAAGGTCTGGATCCAGCCATTGCCGCGACCATTGAAACGGCTATCAAGCAATTTGAAAAACTCGGCGCAACAGTCAAAGAAATCAGTCTACCCAATACAAGCCTCGCAGTGCCGACTTATTACGTGGTCGCACCGGCTGAATGTTCATCGAATTTATCGCGTATGGACGGTGTGCGCTTTGGTCATCGTGCTGAGAACCCTAAAGACTTACTGGACTTATATCAGCGCTCGCGTGGTGAAGGCTTTGGCGATGAAGTTAAACGCCGCATTATGGTCGGTACATATGCACTGTCGGCTGGCTACTACGATGCTTACTACATAAAAGCACAACAATGTCGTCGTCTAATCAGCAATGACTTCCAGCAAGCATTTGAAGAAGTTGACGTCATTATGGGCCCAACGGCACCGACTACCGCTTTCAAATTGGGTGACAGAACCAACGATCCCGTGGCGATGTATTTGGCAGATATTTATACCATCAGCACCAATCTGGCCGGTTTGCCGGGCATGTCGATCCCAGCGGGTTTTGCTGATGGCCTGCCGGCAGGTTTGCAAATTATCGGGAATTACTTTGAAGAAGCGCGTTTGCTCAACGTCGCGCACCGTTATCAACAAGAAACCGACTGGCATCAGCAGATCCCGACAGCGTTTCAATAATCAATGGGGCTTTAAGCCCCATTTTTATCTTAACCACAGAGACACAGAGAGCACGGAGTTTAATAAAAGAAAAAATAAAGCGTCTCTGCGAGGCGGTCTTATCGCCGTGGCAGTCCATTTAGTCTACATGCAGGTTTAATACTGTTGTTTCTCAAAAATCTGCGTTCATCTGCGAAATCTGCGGATGTTCTATATTGCTTTGTACCTTAAGTGCCGCTAGGGTTAAACACGTTTTACCGCCGACATTGGCAAAGATACATCTGCTATTCTTGCAGCCAGATAGTCCGTTACAAAAGGAACCTCCCCGGATGAAAGCCGCAGAACTGTTCGTGAAAGCGCTGGAAAATGAAGGTGTTGAGTATATTTTTGGTATTCCCGGTGAAGAAAACCTCGATGTGATGGACGCACTGCTGGACTCATCGATTAAATTTATTACCGCCCGCCATGAACAAGGTGCTGCCTTTATGGCTGATGTTTATGGACGGTTAACCGGTCGTGCCGGCGTTTGTCTTGCCACGCTGGGGCCAGGGGCTACCAACCTGATTACCGGGGTTGCTGATGCCAATATGGATCATGCACCGCTGATTGCTATCGCTGGCCAGGCATCGACGCGTCGTCTTCATAAAGAATCCCATCAAGTGCTGGATTTAGAGGCGATGTTTTTGCCCATTACCAAGTACTCCACCCGCATTGTCAGCCCGGAAGTCATTCCGGAAATTGTCCGCAAAGCTTTTAAAGTCGCACAGACTGAAAAAACCGGCGCTTGTTTTATTGAATTTCCTGAAAACATTGCGGAAATGGAAATCAATGAACGGCCATTGCGGGTCAAACACGCTACCCCTCCGGAACCGGCTGCGGAACACCTTGAGCGTGCAGCAGAAATCATTTCCAATGCGCAAAACCCGATTATTCTCGCCGGTAACGGTGTCGTGCGATCCCACGCTGCCAAAGCACTGGCTGATTTTGCTGAAAATCTTAATATCCCGGTCGCCAACACGTTTATGGCCAAAGGTGTCATTCCTTTTCGCCACCCGATGTCACTGGGCAGTGTGGGACTACAATCCAATGATTACGTCAATACTGGCTTTGCCAATGCCGATGTCATTATTTGTATTGGCTACGATATGGTCGAATATCATCCGTATTTGTGGCATCCCACCCGAGATCGCACGCTGATTCATATTGATACCACCCATGCCGAAGTCGATGCTTATTACAGTGTTGTGGTCGGTGTGGTCGGTAATATCAATCACAGCTTGAACCGTCTGGCAGCGCTGACCTCCCGGCATCAGGGTAAAGCGATGCGGACGTTACGTGACAGTCTCATCACTGAGATGAAGTTGCATCAAAATGACACGGCGTTTCCGGTAAAACCACAGAAAATCATCTGGGATTTACGCACCGTTATGGATTTGGAAGATATCGTTATTTGCGATGTTGGCGCCCATAAAATGTGGATGTCGCGCATGTTTCGCTGTGAATATCCTAATACATGCATTATTTCCAATGGCTTTGCCAGTATGGGTATCGCCGTACCCGGTGCGATTGCCGCTAAACTGGCTAATCCACAGCGGAAAGTAGTCGCTGTGACCGGCGATGCCGGCTTTTTAATGAATTCGCAGGAAATTGAAACTGCCATGCGCCTGCACATTCCGGTGGTGATTTTGATTTGGAACGATGCCAGCTACGGCCTGATTGAATGGAAACAACAAAATCAGTTTGGCCGCACCAGCAATGTCAAATTCACCAACCCGGATTTTGTCCAGTACGCGCAATCATTTGGTGCAGTCGGTGTCACAATTAAGCGAACTGAAGACCTGATGCCGGAGCTTACTGCCGCATTGGCACGCGATACTGTTACGGTTATCGATTGTCCGGTCGACTATCGCGAAAACCTGAAACTCACCCAACAACTTGGTCAATTAACGAGCCCCAGTTAAATGATGAAAACTGCTTTAAAATTTATTCTACCCATGCTGGTGATTATTGCCGGTGCCGTTTTCTGGCTAAAGAGTCCGCCATCGGCACAAATGCCCGAACACAGTTTTAAAACCATTGATGGTGAAGCCAAACAGCTCAGTGATTATGCTGGCAAACCGCTGTTGGTCATTTTCTGGGCTACCGATTGCCCCGGTTGTATTGCTGAAATGCCGGAACTGGTTGAGCTGCACGAAAAATATGCCGATTTAGGTATGCTGGGTATTGCCTTAGCACACGATACGCCTGAACAAATCAAAGCCATGCGCGAAGCCAAAGCACTGCCCTACACCTTAACTTGGGATGCTGATAATTCTTTGTCGCAGGCTTTTCGGAGTGTGCGGGTGACTCCAACGCATTTTTTGATCGATGCCAATGGCGAAATTGTCATGCGCAAAATCGGCGAGCTTGATTTTCAGTCACTTGAAGCCAGGCTCAATAGAATGGGACTCAGCCCGACATAAGTGATTTTCAACTACCCATAGTGAATCTAATATGGTATAAAGTCGGGCTTTGTTGTATCAGGCAGACGGCGTTTGCGGCGTTGTCTGGGTAAAAGTTTTTCAGGAGCAGGTTCCATCATGTCCAGAGTATGTCAGGTAACGGGCAAAGGCCCAATGAGCGGCAACAACGTTTCGCACGCTAATAACAGAACCAAACGCCGGTTTCTTCCTAACCTTCACTCACGCCGTATTTGGGTTGAGTCAGAAAACCGTTGGGTAAAACTGCGTGTCAGTAATCACGGTCTGCGCATCATCGACAAACGCGGTATTGATAGCGTGCTGTCTGATTTGCGTGCCCGCGGCGAAAAATTCTAAGGAGACTTCAAATCATGCGCGATAAAATTAAATTAGTCTCATCAGCGGGTACAGGCCATTTCTATACCACTGATAAAAACAAACGCACCATGCCAGAAAAAATGGAAATCAAAAAATTTGATCCCGTTGTTCGTAAGCATGTGATGTACAAAGAAGCCAAAATCAAATAAATCTGATTTTGTTGCTGAAAAGAAACCCGCCACGGCGGGTTTTTTTTATGTTGCTGTATCCGTTATCATCAACAGCCTTGACGCTAAAACGGAAAGATCATGTCCAGTCAAACCTTGTTGTCTGCTGAACAATTAAGCCGCCGCTTCGGTCTGCAAACTGCGGTGCAATCGGTGAGCTTTTCCGTTGTTCAAGGTGAAGTTCTGGGTTTTCTCGGCCCCAACGGTGCCGGTAAATCCACGACGATGAAAATGCTGACCGGTAATCTTGCGCCGGATAGCGGCAAGGTAATCATCAACGGCATTGATTTATTGGCTGACCCCAAAGCCGCCAAACGCCATATCGGCTATTTACCGGAAAACCCGCCGCTGTACCGGGAACTAACTGTCCGGGAGTTTCTGACTTTTTGTGCCCGCCTGCACGGCTTATCCAATAAACTAATCCAGCCAGCCGTTGATAATGTTATCGAGCGCTGTGGTTTACAAACCATGCAACGGCGGTTGATTGGTCAGTTATCCAAGGGTTATCAGCAACGTTGTGGTATTGCTCAGGCGATTATTCATCAACCGGACGTGGTGATTCTGGATGAACCGACGTCTGGCCTGGATCCGATTCAAATCCAACAGATCCGTCAGTTAATCCGCGATATTGCCCATCAGCACAGTGTGATTTTATCAACGCATATCCTGCCGGAAGTGGAAATGCTCTGTGATCGTGTGCAAATCATGCATCAGGGCCAGCTGGTATTCAGCGATACGCTGCAAGCCTTACAATCTCAGCGTCAGCATGCGGCATTAAAAGTCGCTTTCCGCAGCCCGCCATCGGTCACCGCATTGGCAAATTTGCCCGGCATCATTAATGTTGAAACGATAAATACGCAACAATTCCGGCTGCATTTTTCACCTGAACAAGATCCAACTGATACGCTGTTGCATACCGCTGTTGCCGAAAACTGGCAGCTGACGCAGTTAACGCCGGAGCAGGATTCGTTAGAACAGTTATTCACCCAATTAGTCAGTAATGAAACCGAAGGAGCGGCCGCCTGATGTGGTTAGTTGCCCGATTGGAATGTTATCGCCTGTTTATGTCGCCGCTCGCCTGGGTGTTGTTAGCCCTGGTGCAATTGCTGCTGGCCTACTTATTTTTAACGCATATTGATTACTTTTCACAGGTACAGGGACAAATTGCAGCCATTCCCGGTGCTCCCGGTGTTACAGAGCTTATCGTCGCCCCGTTACTCAGCAATATGGCGATTGTTTTGCTGCTGGTGACGCCATTTATTACCATGCGTAGTTTCGCTGAAGAACGCCGCAATGAAAGTCTGCCGTTGCTGATGACTGCACCGTTGTCGGTGGCGCAGATTGTGATTGGTAAATATCTCGGTCTGTTGGGCTTTTTTGTCTTGTTGTTACTACTGTTGATGTTGATGCCATTGTCGATGCTATTGGGCAGTCCTATTGATATTTATCAATTAGCCGCCGGTTTTATCGGCTTATTGCTATTATTGAGCAGCATGATTGCTATCGGCATATTTATGTCGTCACTCACTGCCCAGCCGGTGATTGCCGCGGTCAGCAGTTTTTGTCTGTTATTTTTATTATGGATTATCGACTGGGCCGGCCAGAGTGATTCAGCCGGCAGTAATGTATTCAGCTGGCTGTCCTTAATCAGCCATTTCGAACCGCTGCTGCGCGGTGAAATGTTCAGCGCCGATATTATTTATTATCTGCTGGTCAGTACGGCATTTTTGCTGATGACCATTCGTCGTCTGGATAGCCTGCGGGTGGCCTCATGAAGCTGTCGAAAAAATGGCAACTGCGACTGCAACAGCTGATTTTTTACGGTTTATTAGTTACCGTGATTATCATTGCGGCGCGCTTGTCACTGGTGACCAATACCGCTTTTGACTGGACCGCCAATCAACGCCATAGCCTGTCCGAACAAACTATCAGTTTACTTGAAAGCATTGATAAACCGATTCAAATCATGGTCTTTGTCAGCCCCAACAATGACTTTGCAGCAGCTGTGACACAAATACTGGATCGTTATCAGCGTTACAGCGACCAACTGCAATTGGAAATCATTGATCCGACGCGCGCGCCGAAGCGAGTCAAACAATTTAATATTCAGCAGCAAGGTGAAATGCTGGTACAACGCGGCGAACAAACTGAACGGGTGCAGGATTTGTCCGAGCAGTCGTTAAGCAATGCCCTGCTACGGGTCAGTCGCGGTGTAACGCCGAATGTGGTGTTCCTAACCGGTCATGGTGAACGTAGCCCGGATAGTGAAGCCAATTTTGGTGTGAGTTTATGGGCGCAGGCTTTGCGCGACCAGGGCTTTGAAATAACCACCATCAATCTAGCCAGCAGCGGTCAGATCCCTGACAGCACCGATTTGCTGGTCATTGCCAGTCCAGAACATAGTTGGCTGCCCGGTGAAGTTACGCAATTACAAAACTATATTAAGGCTGGCGGTAATCTGCTCTGGCTGAGTGAGCCCGATAGTCATGAATATTTAGCTGAGCTTGCCAGCAGTCTGGATGTACAGTGGCTGCCCGGAACAGTCATCGATCCAAATGCCAGCTTACTGGGAATTGACGACCCTAGTTTTGCGCTGCTCAGTGATTTTGCCAATCATCCGCTGACCAAAGATTTACCCAGTGTTGTACTGATGCCGGCTGCGGCCGCTTTACAAACTACCAATGTCGAATCAGCCAACTGGCAAAGCACTGAATTGCTGCGCACCCAGCCAGAAACCTGGGCTGAACTGTCGGAATTACAATCTGCTGACATCACCTTTAACGATGAACAGGATATTGGCGGGCCCCTGACGGTAGCGCTGTCATTACAACGGGATAGACCGGAAAATGAGGCCAGTCAACGCATTGTTATCATCGGCGATGGTGATTTTCTCAGTAACCAATATCTCGGTAATGGCGCCAATCAGACATTGGCCACCAGTATGGTTAATTGGCTGACAGCGCAAGATGATCGGCTGAATATCGCCATTAAACCGACACCCGATAATCAACTGGTACTCAGTTTCAGCGAAACCCTGATCATTGCTATCGGCTTTTTATTTGTGTTGCCAGTAATATTGCTGGGCAGTGGTTTAACGCTGTGGTGGTTGAGACGTCGCCGATGAAACGCAGCTATTTAACCAATCTGTTGTTACTAACACTGATGATGGTATTGCTCTGGCAACTGGATCGGGTGCAAACACCTGAAATAGTCAGCACGATTGGCGGTGAACTGACACCGTCAATGATACAAAAAATCACGGTTAATCGTGCTTCGCAAAACACCATTGAAATCATCAAAACTGGTCAGAGCTGGCAGCTACAACAACCCTTCATTGCATCGGCCAGTGATAGTCGCATCAATATGCTGCTGAGTCTGCTCGACAGCATACCCAATGAGCAATTTGCCATAGACGATAAGCTGGATTTAACCGCGTTTGGTCTGGCACAACCTGATTTGACCATCAGCTTTAACGACACCTCTTTTGTGTTTGGCAACACCGAACAACTTAGCGGTCAGCGTTATTTACGTAGTGGCGAGATGATTTATTTATTCAACGACACTATCAGCCCGTTATTACAGGCCAGCGCCAGCGGCTTAATCGAAAACCGGCTGTTTGCCAATAATGGTCAATTTCAATCTTTAACCCTGCCTTTTCGCTCTGAACAAATGCTAAAAAATAATAGTCTGACAATGCAATTACAAAAAGGTCAGTGGCAAAGTACTGATAACCGTTTTAGTGCGGATGAATTAACAGTGATAGCCAATGCATG
>DASSWO010000164.1:0-14065 GCA_035704795.1 Methylophaga sp.
GTTTCCTGAGTTGTAAACGTTTTTGATGCGACAACAAATAATGTAGTCTCCGGATTCAACTGCTCTAAGGTCGTACTTAAATCGGTACCATCGACATTCGAGACAAAATGTACCGTTAAACCATCAATCGCATATGGCTCAAGCGCATCACAAATCATTGCAGGGCCTAAGTCAGAGCCGCCGATACCGATATTAACGATATCAGTCATCCTTTTACCGGTATAACCCAACCATTCGCCGTTATGCACTTTGGCGCAAAAACCAGCCATTTTTTCCAGTACGGCATTGACTTCAGGCATGACATCTTTGCCATCGACCTTGACTGGTGTATTGGAACGATTTCGCAGTGCTGTGTGTAATACCGCCCGGCCTTCAGTGTGATTAATCGCTTCACCAGTGAACATGCGATCAATCCAATCCTGCAAATCGACCGCTTCGGCCAGCGCAAACAGCTTATCCATGGTCTCTTGGGTGATGCGATTTTTCGAGTAATCCAGCAGTAATTCACCGCTATAAACTGAAAAATGCTCAAAACGGCTCGAATCCAGTGCAAACTGCTCACGCATCGACAGGTATTTGACATCGGAATAGTGCCGGTCTAAAGATTGCCACTCTGCGATATTTAATGGAGTCATAGTTCTACTTATTGTTATTACGTATGTGAGGATTGTTTGATGAAATCAGCCAGCGCTTGCCATGACAATGTTTGTTGTTCGCCGGTGGCCATCGTTTTAACGCCAATCTGCTGCTCGGCGACTTCACTTTCGCCGAGAATCAGGGTCAAGCGCGCTCCGCTGCGATCTGCCCGTTTAAATTGGCTTTTAAAGCTACCACCACCACAATGGCTAATCAAGCGTAAACCCGGCAGTTGATCGCGAAGTTGCTCTGCAAAAGTCGGCGCTGCGGCTTGCGCGGCTTCACCGACAGCGACCAGATAAGCATCAGGGCCGGCTATTTCAGGCAAAGCAGAATTGGTCTCAAGCAAAGCAATTAAACGCTCTAAACCAATAGCAAAGCCGATGGCAGTGGCATTCTTGCCGCCCAGCTGTTCCACTAAGCTATCGTAACGACCACCGGCACAAACTGTGCCTTGTGCGCCCAACTGGTCGGTGACCCACTCAAAAACAGTTTTGCCATAATAATCGAGACCGCGAACCAATCGCGGGTTAACTTGATAGGCAATACCAGCCTCATCAAGGGTCTGGCAAAGTTTTTTAAAGTGCTCAGCAGATTCAGGGTCTAAATGATCCAGCAGTTTAGGGGCCGCATTATTTAAAGCCTGCATTTCTGGATTTTTGCTATCAAGAATCCGCAACGGATTACTATGCAAACGGCGCTGGCTATCCTCATCAAGCTGATCCTGATATTGCTCAAAATATCGAACCAGTTCAGCGCGATAATTAACACGTGCTTCGGTACTTCCCAACGAATTAATTTGCAGCGTCACACCGGTCAAGCCCAGCGCTTTCCACAAACGCGCCGTCAATAAAATCAGTTCGGCATCAATATCGGGACCATCAAAGCCATAAGCTTCAACGCCCAGTTGATGAAATTGCCGGTAACGACCTTTTTGCGGGCGTTCATGGCGAAACATTGGGCCCATATACCAAAGCCGCTGGCTTTGATTAAGCATGCCATGTTCCATCGCCGCTCTGACGCAACCGGCAGTGCCTTCAGGCCGTAAGGTCAGACTGTCGCCGTTGCGATCTTCAAAGGTGTACATCTCTTTTTCGACAATGTCGGTGACTTCGCCAATAGAGCGTTTAAACAGTTCGGTTTTTTCCAGTACCGGCAGCCGAATCTCCTGATAACCATAACTGCCAAGGACGCTTCTCAGCGTTGCTTCAATGTGTTGCCAATACGGTGTCATGTCCGGGAGAATGTCGTTCATCCCCCGCACCGAGCGAATCAATTCTGCCACCTTTAACTGATGTCCTTTATCGGGATAATTTTGTCGGCTTGGTCGCCTTGTTTACGGCGCGCAATACGCTGACGGATTTCGCGCTCCAGTTCATCAACCAGCGCTTCGTTTTCTACTTTATGATGCGGCTTACCATCTACATACAACAAATTCGGTGAGCCACCGGTCAGACCTATAGCAGCTTCTTTTGCTTCGCCTGGCCCGTTAACCACACAGCCAATCACTGCCACGTCCATCGGCTCAATAATGTCATCCAGCCTGGCTTCCAATGCATTTACCGTTGAAATCACATCAAATTCCTGACGTGAGCAGGACGGACAAGCAATTAAATTGATGCCTTTACTGCGAATACGCAGGCTTTTCAGAATATCAAAACCGACACGAATCTCTTCAATTGGATCCGCTGCCAGCGAGACGCGAATGGTATCGCCTATCCCCTCAGCAAGCAGCATGCCCAAACCAATCGCAGATTTAACGGAACCGCTACGCAAACCACCGGCTTCGGTAATACCCAAATGTAGCGGCTGCTCAATTTGATCAGCCAATTTGCGATATGCATGCACTGTCATAAATACATCAGACGCTTTCAGACTGACTTTAAAATCTGGAAAGTTAAGCCGATCTAAAATATCAATATGCCGCATCGCAGATTCGACCAACGCATCTGGCGTCGGCTCACCATATTTTTTCTGCAGTTCTTTTTCTAAAGAACCGGCATTAACACCGATGCGAATCGGGATATTAAAATCGCGGGCTTTATCGACGACCGCCCGCACACGATCTTCACGACCAATATTGCCCGGATTAATACGCAGACAATCAACACCAAGCTCTGCTACCCGCAGCGCAATTTTATAATCAAAATGAATATCGGCAATTAGTGGAATGCTGGTTTGTTTTTTGATTTCACCAAAGGCTTCTGCTGCATCCATCGAGGGTATGGATACCCGCACCAGATCGGCGCCCACTTGCTGCAATCGCTGAATTTGCGCTACCGTCGCAGCAACATCGGTGGTTTCAGTATTGGTCATACTTTGCACCGCAACTGGTGCATCGCCGCCGATGGCAACGTTACCCACCATAATTTGCCGGGATTTACGGCGTTTAATCAGATGACTGGTTTCCATTATGATTCGGCTCCCAGTGTTAGTCTGGCAATATTATTTTGTTTAAACGGTTCTAAATCAATTGCTTTATCGTTAAAACGCAAACTGGTGCCGGCAACATTACCAATTCTGATGGATAGTGGCGCCTCACCATTCAAATCGACCGTTTCTTCTTCCAGTACCCGGCTTATCAAGGTATTTCCGGTATTATCTTTTACTTCTATCCAGGAAGGTTCGCTGATTATCAGCGTTAAATCCGCGTTGTCGTTAGTGCCTGGAGACGCCTCTTCTACCAGTAATGCTTCATTAGTCACTTCAAGGTCATCAGCAGTGTCAATTTGCACAGTTTCGGTATTTGGCTCGGTTGGCGTTTGCTGTTCATCGGTCGCCATATCAGCCGGTATAGATTCGGTCGTCATCGGGATTATCGGTGTTTCATTTAACTTACTAACATCACGCGCATCTTGCGCATTCTGTGGCGTCGCCTGAATCTCGAGGCCGCCATTTAAGCGTTCTGTATCGGGTGGCGTTGATAATGGTGGTTCAACATTGTTGTTACTTGTTTCGGCTTCCGACTGCTGTGTTAGTTCGAAGCCTTGTTGCGGCCAATACTGGTAAGCCACTGCAGCAATAATCAACACAATGATAATTAAAAAAGAGCTCATCCAAGGGAAAGGCTTTTCTAACGGCAGGGTTTTACTGACTAATAAATGACTGGGCCGCTCTGTCTCACCATATTGTGCATTAAAAGCCGACAACATCTCGTCAGTGGGCAGGCCAAGAAATTTTACATAGCTCAGTAAATAACCACGCGCATAAATACGACTATGTAGCTTGTCCCACTCCTCTTGCTCAAGATGAACTACCGTGGCACGCGTAAACCGCAATTGACTGGCAGTATCAGCAATTGACAGCTTTTTACGCTCTCGTGCCTGTTGTAACCGATAGCCAACCCCCGGTGTCGAGGCAGCTACATTGTGGGCTTCGTCGCTTGCTGCACTCATAAATCTTCAACACCTTGGTTGACCAATAACATTTCATCAGAATCTGGAAACCGTGAACGCAAAATCAAAATATAGCTGGCCACGGCATCTTCATCCCCCAGCTTATTTTCAATTCTGATACCCAATAATAGTGCTTCAGCCGTCCAGGTACTGGCATCATGAAACCGCTGCATATATCCGCGTGCTTGCAGATAATTTTGTTGCCGATAACTAATCTCTGCCATTTGCAGCAATGACTTACTGAGCGTTGGTTCAATTTGTAGTGCCCGGCGAAAATAACTTTCTGCTTCTTTTAATTGCTGCTCTTGCATCGCACACAAACCAGCATTTTCATAAGCTTGCGCGGCGCTTCGGTAAAGTGGGTTTTCTACTGCTCTCAGAAACCTCGCTTCAGCTTCGTCATAGCGCTGTTGCCGGCAAAGAAAAGCACCATAATTGTTTTGGGCTTCCGAATATTCAGGCGCCAGATCTACTGCTCTTTTGTAGTGATGTTCGGCTTTTTCTTCTTCACCAAGCCGCTGATAAAGTATCGCTATGGTGTTGTGCGCACTCGGTAAGTTAGGATCTTGCTGCAATGCCTTTTCGAGTTTTTCCATTGCAAATACGTAATCGCCACGCTGCATATAATTCAGACCAAGACGCATGTTGATTTCCGCCGCCTCATTGCCACCAGACGGACTGTTTCGGGTATTGCCCGCACAGGAAGAAAGCAACGCAGATAACAGCAAAACTACAAAAACTTTTTGTATTTTCATTGCACAAATACCACTTCTTGCTCGGCAAGGCGCTGAGTTCGCCGGGTTTTGTCTTTAACTTCACCAGCTAACTGACCACAGGCTGCCACAATATCATCGCCACGGGTTTTACGCACCGTAGCCACAAGGCCTGCATCTATCAACTGTTGTTTGAATTTTTCAATCACATTTCGTGACGAACAGCGGTAATCAGTACCTGGAAATGGATTAAACGGAATCAGGTTAATCTTGGTTGGTAAGTCTTTGAGAATACGAATTAAATCTTTGGCATCCTGCGCAGAATCGTTAATACCGGCCAGCATCACATATTCGACCGTAATATGACGTCGCTGCTGCCCACCTTCCACATAACGTTTACACGCCGCCAGTAATTCAGCAATCGGATATTTGTCATTGAGCGGAATGATTTGGCTACGCAATGTATCGTTTGCAGCATGCAGCGAAATCGCCAAACTGACAGGACAATCCTGTTTCAGTTTATCGATCATCGGTACCATGCCTGAGGTACTCAAAGTCAGACGCCGCCAGGAAATACCGTAACCATAATCATCACGCATCAGATTCATGGCGCTGATGACATTGGCGTAGTTGGCCAATGGTTCGCCCATACCCATCATTACCACATTGGTCACCACACGGTTACCTTTGGGATCTTTTTTCAGGGCATTATTGGCAATCCACAACTGGGCAATAATTTCGGCTGATGATAAGTTGCGATTAAAACCCTGTTGCCCAGTGGAACAAAAGGTACAGGTTAACGCACAGCCGACTTGTGACGACACACATAAGGTGCCACGGCCGCCTTCAGGGATAAATACGGTTTCGATAGCATTATTACCATCCATACGAATCACCCATTTACGGGTACCGTCGATGGAAATATGCTCATGCATCAATTCGGGGACATGAATTTCAGCAATTGTGCTGAGCTTTTCACGCAGCGTTTTACTGAGATTGCTCATCTCGGCGAAATCCGTCACCCGGTATTGATGGATCCATTGTAATAATTGCCGCGCACGGAAAGGTTTTTCGCCGATATCGACGAAAAACGCTTCCATAGCTTGTAAATCAAGCCCCAACAAGTTGGTACGGGCAGAGGTAGTCATGGGTAATTACTTAACGAGTACGGGCGCAAAGTTGATCTTCAGTGAAGAAGTAAGCAATTTCACGGGCGGCGCTTTCAGTAGAATCAGAACCGTGTGCAGCATTTTCATCAATGCTCGTAGCGAAATCAGCACGAATGGTGCCTGCAGCAGCATCTTTTGGATTAGTTGCGCCCATCAAATCGCGGTTTTTAATAACAGCATCGTCACCTTCCAGCACTTGAATCATGACCGGACCCGATGTCATAAAACTGACCAAAGCACCAAAGAATGGACGTGCTTTATGTTCGGCGTAAAAACCTTCTGCTTGTTGTTGCGTCAAATGCACCATACGCGCTGCAACGACTGACAAACCAGCTTTTTCAAAACGTGAATAAATTTCACCGATCACATTTTTTGCAACAGCGTCCGGTTTGATGATAGACAGAGTACGTTCAATCGCCATTTTGATCCTCATAGATAAAGTTGTGTTAAATCGGGATATTCTAACATCTTAACGAAAGCTTGTTGGTAGCGTCATTTATCGAAAGGATTTTGCTTTGGATTTAATGACAAAACCATTACCATCATCAATCATAAAAACAGATTGGTAACCTATTCGAATATGAGCACCCCGTTTAGCCGTATTGGCCTGTTTATTCGCAAAGATGATCCGGTAATGGAATCAGCCGTTATCGAAGTCAGCGACTTATTGCATGCGCGAGATCTTCAGGTGTGCTGCAATGAACCCCTGTTGTTTTTACCGGATATACCTGTGATATCTATTCGGGAGTTCAGTACACAATGTGATTTAACCATCGCTATCGGCGGTGATGGCACGATGTTGTCCGTCGCGCGGGCACTGGCCGGCAGTGAGTTACCGATTGTTGGTATTAATGTTGGTCGGCTGGGTTTTTTGGCCGACGTCACGCTAAAAGATCTGCAAGCACAGCTATCACGGATCCTGGATGGTGAATATCGCCATGATCAGCGCTTTATGCTGCAGGCTCACTTAAACGGCAACCCGGAACCACTAAGTATTGCCATGAACGATGTGGTAGTGCATTGCCACCAAAGCCTGCATATGATCGAATTTGAAACACATATCAATGGCCGTTTTTTAAATAGCCAACGTGCAGATGGTGTGGTGATTGCCACACCAACGGGTTCAACCGCTTATGCGATGTCTGCGGGTGGGCCAATTTTAGATGTTGATCTGGATGCTTTGGTAATTGCCTCGGTCTGCCCACATACATTAAGTAATCGACCTCTTGTGGTTGCTGCCAGTAGTGTCATTGATATTACCCTTAGTGAGAAAAACATCACTACCGCCATGGTCACTTGCGATGGCCGGCCCGGCTATTTATTGCAACCTGGCGATAGTATCCAAATTAAACGCCATGACAAACGGGTTGATCTACTGCATCTGGAAGATCATGATCATTACTCGATTTTGCGTGCCAAACTGGAATGGGGTCGTAAACTGACATGTTGAGCCAGCTCAGTGTCCGCCACCTGGCGGTAGTTGAAGATATTTCCCTGCAATTCAAATCTGGCATGACCTCGCTGACCGGTGAAACCGGGGCAGGTAAATCGATGCTGGTTGATGCACTGAGTTTAGCATTGGGGGATCGCGCTGATTCGAATATGGTGCGCCATGGTGCTGAACGGGCTGAAATTGAGGCGGTTTTTGATTTAAGTGACAATCAAGCTCTGCTCACCTGGCTCAAAGAGCAGGAACTGGATGACGATGACCAGTGCCAGTTACGGCGGACGATTAGTCGTGATGGTCGTTCCAAAGGCTACATCAATGGCCGTCAGGTGCCGTTAAATCAATTGAAACAAATTGGCGAACTCAGTCTTGACATCCATGGCCAGCATGCTCACCAATCTCTGCTCCGCGCCGATACCCAGCGGGAATTGGTAGATATAGTCGCTGGCAATAAAGTATTACTCAAACAATTGCGCCAGCAGTACCGTGATTGGCAGCAACATCAGCAACAACTGACAGATTTACAAAATCAGTCGGCACAAAGTGAAGCGCGTCTGGAATTACTGCAATATCAAGTCAGTGAAATGGCTGAGTTTGCATTGACTGATCAAAAAATTCAGGACTGTCTGCAACAACAACAGCAATTAGCCAACGCTGCTGAACTGATGCAAAGCAGCGAAAACGCACTACAAACCATTTTTGATCAGGAATCCGGTGCCGCATACGATTTAATTGGCATCGCTGTTCGCGATTTGGAAAAACTGCAAGACGTTGAGCCGCGTTTTGCAGGCATTATTGAAACCCTTAACAGCGCGCTAATCAATCTGGATGAATCGGCCAGCAGCCTCCGGCATTATTTGGATCATAGTGAGTTGGATCCCCAGCAACTTGACCAAGTTGAACGTGAGTTGTCACAACTGAATGATTTGGCGCGAAAACATCATGTTGATATTGAGCAGTTACCAGCGCATTTTCATGCCCTATCAGCGGAGTTGGAAAGCCTGTCATCGGCCAGTCAGAATCTGGGCACACTAGAAAAACAAGTTACAGCGGATCAAAAAGCTTGCCTCGACTTGTGTCATCAAATCCGAGAGCGCCGGCAAGCTTGTCTTAAAGACTTATCATCGCAGATAACCGCCTCCATTCAACAACTGGCGATGCCCGCCGGTAAGGTTGAGTTTATCTTAACGCCTTACCCAGACAATGAATTTGCCGAACATGGTGCGGATCAGCTGCAACTTAAGGTCACTACCAATCCCGGCCAGCCAGCTGGTGATTTGGCGAAAATTGCCTCAGGTGGTGAACTGGCGCGTATCAGTCTGGCAATTCAGGTGGTCACAGCTGGTCAGCGAACTGTACCCACGTTAATTTTTGATGAAGTCGATGTCGGGATCGGTGGTGGCGTTGCTGAAATTGTCGGCCAACATTTACGTTTACTGGCCAGTAGCCAACAAGTGATTTGTGTCACCCATTTACCGCAGGTGGCTGCACAGGCCCATCAACAGTTGCAAGTGAGCAAAAAACTAACGGCCGACAATACCCATATCGAAATTCAGGAATTGGATCGGCCGCAACGCGTTGAAGAAATCGCCCGAATGTTAGGCGGCATGCAACTTACCCAGACGACCCGGTTACATGCCGAAGAAATGCTGGATCAAGCGCAACAGGTATAAGAACGACTACCCCTAGTTTTTCTGGCAGCTTTTACAAATACCGTAAATGTATAAACTGTGATCGGTCATTTCAAAGCCATTTTCTTTGGCAATGACCTTTTGCCGTTGTTCAATCACTTCATCACAAAACTCTTCGATGCGATTACATTTAACGCAAAACATATGATCGTGATGATCGCCGTCTTCCATTTCAAATACGGCATGGCCACCTTCGATACTGAGCCGGGAAACCAGACCGGCGCCCTCAAATTGCGTCAACACCCGATAAACCGTTGCCAAGCCGATTTCCTCGCCCATTTCCAGCAAGGCTTTGTAAACATCTTCGGCGCTCATGTGACGCTGCGCCGAGTGTTCCAAGATTTCCAATACCTTTAGTCGCGGTAGCGTAACTTTCAGGCCAGCTTTTCTTAAATCCTGACTTTCCATTATGATTGTTGCCTCGTAGAAATGGTGTGAATAGCGTATTATCGCATTTTGGTCATCAACACAGATTTAAATACTAAATGAAAAGCCTCGTCATTTATAGCCTTTCACTGATGATTCTGATACTCAGTGGCTGCAGCAAAGATAAAATTCCCGGCGTTTACCGCATTGATATTCAGCAAGGTAATGACGTTACCCAGGAAATGATAGCTAAGCTGGAACCTGGTATGAGCAAAAGTCAGGTCAATTATGTAATGGGTACACCATTGTTAATTGACACCTTTCATCCGAATCGCTGGGATTATGTATATAGCTTCCAGCCGGGTAATGGTGAACGAAAGCAGCGTCGCATTACACTATTTTTCGATGAGGATGAGACATTAGATTATATTGCAGGCGACATTGAAGTCGTTGAAGAAATTAAACTTACCGAAGAAGATCGCACTGAAACCAACGTGGTTGTGCCACTTAATGAACGTAATACCAGCTTTTTCGGTGGCTTAATGAATATGATTGGCATCGGTGAAGAAGTTGAGATAATTGAAGATGATGAAAACGCTGATCCAGCGCTTCAAAAACAATCCGAATCCCTACCTGGTGGTGAAGAATCTTCACCCGGTGAAAATACGGAAATGGAATAAAAAAATGCCGCTTTAAAAGCGGCATTTTTATTTAGCTCAATGTTTTTTCAAACTGCCCGGTAGCCGAGTCATAACTCAACAGTTCACCTGCCGTAAGATCAAAATACCAACCGTGCAGGCTAAGACTGCCATTTTCCACCCGCTCACGAACGAAATCAAAACCTAGTAGGTTTTGCAAAGACACTAACACTGCGCGTTGTTCACAGGCTTTTAGCTGAGCAGCATCACTGTCTTGACTACGATTGGTTTTGACCCATTCTTTAGCTTCCTGAGCGATAGAAACCCAACGATGAATAAACTGGGAATCATTCAGGTCATTACTTTCCCAAAGCCCCTTGATGCCGCCGCAATTGGCATGACCCATGACGATGATATTTTCGACTGACAGACTTTTGACTGCGAACTCGATCGCGGAACTGGTGCCGTGATGATGTTGATCATTTTCACAGGGCGGAACCAGATTGGCGACGTTGCGCACCGTAAATAAATCACCAGGATCGCAGTCAGTCAAAATGGCTGGGTCCACCCGTGAATCACAGCAAGCGATCATGAGGGTTTTAGCCGGTTGCCCGGTTTTCATGCTGGCGTACAGCTCTTGATCATCACCGAAATAACGCTGTTTAAAACGCTCAAAGCCTTCGATTAACGCATCTGTTTTTGCCATTATTATTGCCTTAAAAATTGCAGATAGGGATTCGTTTTTAATTCATGTGCCAGAGTTGTTACCGGCCCGTGGCCACTGTGTACGCGCAAGTGTCCGGGTAAAGCTGTTAATTTCTGCAGACTTTGCTGCGTGACATCAGCATCGCCCATTGGCAGATCATAACGGCCAATACTGCCAGCAAATATGGTATCACCGACAAAAATATCATGGTCATCGTAATAACAACCCTGCCCCGGTGTATGACCAGGTGTTGAAATAAATTTTAGGGTTGTATCACCAAGTTGTAACTGTTCACCATCATCAAGATAGTGATCTATACGTCCGCAGGGTCTATTAAATGCCGGCTCTCCAAACCAATCACCTTGTTGTGGCAATGTGGCAAATAGCGGCTGTTCCAAACGCGGTAAATAGGTGGGGACATCGAAATGTTGCTGTAATAACGCAAGGGATCCAGCATGATCCAAATGGCCATGGGTCAATAAAATCATACTGATTTTTGGTATCGGGTTGAGCGCCTGCAATTGTTGCAATAAATCGTCAGATTCACCGGTATCGATGATTGCTGACAACTGCGTTGCTGAATCGGTAATAAGATAAGTATTTACGCGAAAAGCGCCAACGGTAAAACATTGAACCTGCATTAGTTACCCTTCAATGTTTACCGTCAGCGTCTTCATTTCCTGATAAAGCTTCGTTAAATCAGTCCTGATTATCCCATTTGTTGCGGCTCTCACGGGCCACGCGCATATTGTTTTCAAAGTATTTACGTTTGATACTTTGCGTACGAACCAGATTGATATTGGCTTCCCACCATTTTTTCTTCAGATCAGCATGAGGATCGGGATGCAGATTTGCTTCGTACCATTTCTTATGACTAATGCGTGCTTGTTCCAGATTGGCTTCATACCATTTGCGATCAGACGCTGTCTGTTCATCACTGAACTCATACCAATGCTTATCAGTCGGCGTGTTATCGAGATTGGCTTCATACCATTTATGGGTCTGACCACGAGCTTTCTCAATATGGGCCGCTTGAAAACGTTTTTTCCAATCGGTATCACCGGCTTCTTTAAACTCATACCAATGGGTATCAGTAGGCGTATTGTCTAAATTGGCTTCATACCATTTATTGCGGGTTGCCCGAACATTGTCCAGAGCAGAGCGCAGATTAGCTTCGTACCATTTTTTCTTGGTTTCCTGATGCTTTACCAGATTGGCTTCGTACCAGTGGGTTTCAACTTCTTTAGCCGGCCGCTGATTGGCTTCATACCATTTACCTTTTTCACGGGCTAAACGGGTGTTGTAAGCAAACCAGTCACGCTTGACCTGCTGGACACGGGTCAGCGATAAATTAGCCTCATACCACTTCAGTTTGATATCGGCGTGTGGATCAGGGTGCAAATTGGCTTCGTACCATTTTTCATGGCTGACACGCGCTTGACTTAAGTTTGCTTCATACCATTTGCGTTTAGATGCCGTTTTTTCATCACTGAATTCGTACCAATGTTTATCGGTTGGCGTGTGATCTAAATTGGCTTCATACCATTTAACACGGTTTTCCCGCGCCTGGCGCAAACTCTCCAATTGCCACATGCGTTTAGCATCGGTATGACCTTTTTCCCGATAATCAAACCAATGGTCCTGCGTTGGCGTGTTATCTAAATTGGCTTCATACCATTTCCGAGTTGCACGGACACTTTCAACAGCACTGCGCAGATTCGCTTCGTACCATTTTTTCTTAGTATCCAGATGCTTTACCAGATTCGCCCGGTACCAAGGGGTACCCTGATGCTGAACCGATTGTTTATTGGCTTTGTACCATGGAATTTTTTTCATATTTTGTCGCACTGCATTCGCCTTCTGCCATTTGTCACGGATGCTGCTACTCGTCTCATGATTGTTAGCGTACCACTTTGTTTTAATATCTATTGTGCTACTCATAATCGTTACCTCTCCGGGTAGATTTGCAATTTGATAGTACCCCAGATTGGCTCTTTACCACAAGGAAAACAGCGCCTTTATGACAGCAGTAGTCATAATTACTCAAAGCAGTGTTGTTCGGCCTTAAGTCGTTGCAGCATGCGGATTTGTTGTTCAACATTTTCAGTACGTCTGGCTTCTTTTTCATCCAGCAAAGACGAATATGCCAGATAACCAATGCCCAGCCAGCCCTCGACTAATGGGATACTGTCAAAAATTATCAGTGAGGCAGCCAACTTATTACTACCATCACTATAAAAATTCGGTTTATAGGTATATCGGTAAGGATGTAACTCATAAATCGCACGGTCCAACTGGTAGCAGTCATAACGTTGCTCGGCTTCGGCAGACTTTACAATCGGCGGCTCGTAATACAACGGTTCTGTGGGTACGGGTGGCAGGGTCATTGCCTGAGCCGGTATCCAAATACCTAAAGCGATTAAACCGGCAAAAAACATTCTTTTCATCGCATCCACTCCAGTGTGATGATGTCATCAGTTCTTAGCGGCCAAATCATCAACTAGTTTAATCATCGCTATCCGAATTTTTATCCTGTTTGTGAACATCTGCCCACAGCTTCAATCGCGCTGCCACCGCAGCATTAAAGCTCTGTGCCGGGTAATCACCGTTTTCATCTGACAGACCGACTTCCCGTCCGGTTAACAATTGAATTGCTTCATCAACCTGCGACACACTATACAAATGAAACTGGCCAGCGCTGACCGCTTCAATTACATCAGTTTTTAACATCAAATGTTGCTGATTACTGGCCGGTAAAATGACACCTTGTTGTCCGGTTAAACCTTGCATGCGGCAGACATCAAAAAAACCTTCTATTTTTTCATTGATACCACCGACTGCCTGCACTTCACCACGCTGATTCATTGAGCCGGTCACTGCCAAATCCTGACGCAATGGCAAGCGGGCTATCGCTGATAATAAAGCGCACAATTCTGCCAGAGTGGCGCTATCACCATCAATTTCGCCGTAATTCTGCTCAAACACAATGCTGGCAGACATTGATAGCGGTTGATCCTGTGCGTAATGGGCACCCAAATAACCAGACAAAATCAACATTCCTTTGGCATGCAAGCTGCCGCCAAGCTCCACTTCACGTTCGATATCAATAATAGTGTCATCGCCAAAACGGGCATTGGCGGTGACCCGTGTTGGCTGGGCAAATTGAAAACTACCGATCGAAAAAACCGACAACGCGTTGATCTGGCCGGTTTGTGTGCCTTGCAAATCTAACTGCAAAATGCCGCGCTGAATTTGTTGATAAACATCATCACGTAAACGATCCAGTCGTTTTTCACGCTGGGCG
>DASSWO010000256.1:0-5232 GCA_035704795.1 Methylophaga sp.
AACGGCCTTAACCAATGAAAAAGGCATTCCCTTTCATTGTGATGCAGTACAGGCAGCCGGTAAGTTACCGGTCGATTTTCAGGCATCCGGCGTGCAGCTGATGAGTTTGTCAGCGCATAAGTTTGGTGGGCCCAAAGGTATCGGCGCGTTGATCGTTGATAAAAAATTGGATTGGCCCGCTTTTGTACTGGGTGGTGGTCAGGAAAATGAAAAACGCAGTGGCACCGAAAATGTTGCCGCGATTGCTGGGTTTGGCGCCGCTGCCGAATATGCGCAGCAACATTTGGCGGATTACCAGCAACATTGCCGCAAACTGCGCGATGCGTTGGAAAAAGCATTGAAATCGATACCCGGCGTCACCATCTTTGCAGAACCCAGTGAGCGGTTGCCTAATACCGTATTTTTTGCTCTGGCCGGCTTTGATTCTGACACGCTATTAATGGCGTTAGACCGGCAGGGATTTTCGGTATCAAGCGGCTCGGCATGCGGTACTGGCCGGCATATTCCCAGCCATGTGCTAACCGCGATGGGTATTAATGCACCGACAGCGTTGGGTGCCGTACGGATCAGCGTTAACATGGACAATACGCTTGAACAAATACAACAGCTGGCAGTCGTACTGGAAAAAGAAGCCAGTCGCTTTAACCATTTGATGAATAGGTAAAAATATGACAATTACCCTGACAAATTCAGCCGTAAACCGGGTGCGTGACATGGTCAGCAAACGTGCTGGCGGTGTTGGTCTGCGAATTGGTGTCGTCAAAAGCGGTTGCTCGGGCTACAGCTACGCGCTTGATTATGCCGACAATGTCGCCGATAGCGATGCGATAATCGAGCAGGATGACGTTAAAGTCGTCGTCGATAAAGAAAGCTTGCCACTGCTGGAAGGGATGGAGCTGGACTTTGTTAAAGAAGGTCTGAATCAGAGCTTTAAATTCCGTAATCCCAATGTCACCTCTGAATGTGGCTGTGGTGAGAGTTTTAGCGTTACCAAATAATTTTTCCTGAATATTCCGATACTGCCCGCTGATGCGGGCAGTTTTGTCTGTAAGTCCGTAAACTGAGCGCATGAGCCAATTAACTAATCTGGAATTTGATGCCGCCCATATCTGGCATCCCTACAGCAGCGTGACGCAGCCTCCGTTATTACACGAAGTGAAATCTGCGGATGGTGTTTATCTGACCCTGAAAGATGGCCGGCGCCTTGTTGATGGGATGTCATCATGGTGGTCGGCAATTCATGGTTACAACCATCCCCGTTTGAATCAAGCTGCCAAAGATCAAATCGATAAAATGGCGCATGTGATGTTCGGCGGTCTGACCCATGATCCGGCAGTCAGTCTGGCGCGGCGTTTAATCGATTTGACCGATGAATCGCTGCAATATGTGTTTCTGGCGGATTCCGGTTCGATTTCAGTAGAAGTCGCCATCAAGATGGCACTGCAATATTGGTTTGCTCAAGGTCGTACACAAAAACAGACCTTATTGACGGTACGCAGTGGCTATCATGGCGATACCTTTGGCGCCATGGCAGTCTGCGATCCGGTCAATGGAATGCATAGCCAGTTTGCCGGCGTATTGCCCAAACATTTATTTGCAGCAGCGCCAATCTGTCGGGATGACGCAGACTGGCAAGACAGCGATATGGCCGAAGTTAAGCAGCTGATCGAAAACCAGCATGAGCAGATCGCGGCGGTGATCATCGAGCCGCTAGTGCAGGGCGCTGGGGGTATGCGTTTTTATTGTCCGCGCTATTTGCGTGAATTACGTAAGCTTTGTGATGAATTTGGTCTGTTGCTGATTTTTGATGAAATTGCCACAGGCTTTGGCCGCACAGGGACGATGTTTGCTTACGAAGCGGCTGGGGTCGTACCGGATATTTTATGTTTGGGTAAAGCGCTGACTGGCGGCTATATGACGCTGGCAGCGACCTTATGTAATCAGAAAATTGCCAAAGGCATTTCGGCTGACGGGCGGGGCATGTTGATGCATGGCCCGACGTTTATGGGCAATCCGCTGGCGTGTCGGGTGGCTTGTGAAAGTATTGATGTACTGCTGGCAAGCAACTGGCAACAGCAGATTCGTGCGATTGAATCGCAGCTTAATCGTGAGTTAGCGCCGCTGGCCAGCCATCCGATAGTTAAAGATGTTCGGGTTAAAGGCGCAATTGGTGTTGTTGAACTTAACATGCCACTTGATTCGCATATGCACTGGTTGCCAAAATTTATTGTTGACCAGGGTGTCTGGATCCGGCCGTTTCGTCATATGATTTACATCATGCCACCTTATATTATTGAAGAGGCGCAGCTTCAGATCTTAACGCAGGCAATTGCCAACACCGTTGATGCCATTGCCAATGCTGAACAGGGAAAATCCTGAGACGCATCAGGTGTTTGCCTGATGGTGCAAAAAATTGATCGGCTTAATATTGAATCACGTTGTTCGTAAATGGATAGCGTTAATTCTTATAACGATTGGAGTATTGCATCATGTGGACTAAACCAGAATATTCAGATATGCGTTTCGGTTTTGAAGTAACAATGTACATCTGCAACCGTTAATTCGGTTTCGGTGTTATAAAAGCCTCTGGGGCGAAAGCTTCAGGGGCTTTTTTATTTGTACAACGTATCAATCGGGTTAGACGATTAGTTTGATTGGATTAAGTTGTTTGACCATTTATAAGGCCGGCACTAAACTTACTAGTGTCTTTTTCTGACAATCATCAAGGAGTAATGCATGTCTACTTTAATCAATACCACCCTGAAACCATTTAAAGCCACTGCCTATCACAATGGCGAATTCGTTCCTGTCAGTGATGCTGATCTGAAAGGTAAATGGTCTGTTGTATTCTTTTACCCAGCTGACTTTACCTTTGTTTGCCCAACAGAACTGGGTGATTTGGCTGATTACTACGACAAACTGCAAGAAATGGGCGTAGAAGTTTATTCAGTGTCTACTGATACACACTTCACGCATAAAGCATGGCATGACGCCTCTGAAACCATTAAGAAAATCAAATTCCCAATGATCGGTGACCCAACGGGTGCCATCAGCCGTAACTTCGAAGTTATGATTGAAGAAGATGGTCTGGCACTGCGTGGTACTTTCGTTATCGATCCAGAAGGTGCAATTAAAGTTTCTGAAGTTCACGATCTGGGTATCGGCCGTAGCGCGAAAGAGCTGGTTCGTAAAATCCAGGCGGCACAATATGTTGCAGCTCACGATGGCGAAGTTTGCCCAGCATCTTGGCAGCCGGGTGAAGAGACTCTGTCTCCTTCACTGGATTTGGTTGGCAAAATCTAAGAAACGATTTAGTAAGTCGACACGTCCGGGCTTCGGCCCGGACATTTTTAGCAAATAGAATATTTAAACAGGCAGGTGCCTCATGTTGGATGCAAACATCGCAGCGCAGTTAAAAACTTATCTGCAAAACTTACAGCGACCCGTGCAAATCGTCGCCTCAATTAATGACACCAAAAAAGCCACGGAAATGCGTGAACTGTTGGTCGAAATTGCTGATATGTCAGATAAAGTCACACTCGACGACAGCGATAACAATGCCCGGCAGCCTTCATTTCGCATTAAACAACCGGAAGGTCATGAGCAAATCCGTTTTGCCGGTATTCCGATGGGCCATGAGTTCACCTCATTGGTGTTGGCCTTGTTGCACGTCGGTGGTCATCCACTGAAAACCGAGCCTGAAGTTATAGAGCAAATCAAAAATCTCGATGGTGAATTCCATTTTGAGACCTATATTTCGTTGTCTTGTCAGAACTGCCCGGAAGTCGTGCAGGCGCTGAATTTGATGGCTGTGATTAATCCGAAAATCAGTCACACCATGATTGATGGTGCGCTGTTTCAGGATGAAGTCAACGAACGGCAAATCATGGCAGTACCCACTGTTTTCCTGAATGGCAAACAGTTTGGTCAGGGCCGTATGAGTCTGCCGGAAATTATTGGCAAACTGGACACCGGTGCTATTAAACGTGAAGCCGAAAAAATCAGCCAGAAAGCACCATTTGATGTATTAATCGTAGGTGGTGGGCCGGCCGGTGCTTCAGCGTCTATTTATGCGGCGCGTAAAGGTATTCGCACTGGTATTGTTGCCGAACGTTTTGGTGGTCAGGTGATGGATACCATGGCCATTGAAAACTTTATTTCCGTCAAAGAAACGGAAGGCCCGCGATTGGTTACGGCACTGGAAGAGCACGTCAAAGAATACGAAGTTGATGTAATGAATCTGCAACGTGCCAGCAAGCTGCGTAAAAAAGACAAAATGGTCGAAGTTGAGTTGGAAAGCGGTGCCAAATTACTTAGCAAAGCGGTGATTTTGGCCACCGGTGCCCGCTGGCGTGAACTGGGTGTGCCCGGTGAAGCCGAATATCGCGGTCATGGCGTTGCTTACTGCCCGCATTGTGACGGTCCGTTATTTAAGGGCAAACACGTTGCGGTGATTGGTGGCGGTAACTCAGGTGTCGAAGCGGCAATTGATTTGGCCGGTATCGTTGGTCATGTGACATTGATTGAATATGCTGATCATTTAAAAGCTGATGCGGTATTACAGAAAAAACTTCACAGCCTTAATAATGTCGACGTTATTATCGGTGCACAAACGACTGAGATAACGGGTGCCAACAATAAAGTTAATGGTCTGAATTACAAAGATCGGGCAACTGATGAAACGCACCACTTAGAAGTTGCCGGTGTATTTGTGCAAATTGGTTTGTTACCCAATACCGATTTTCTGAAAGACACCATTGAGCTCAGCAAATATGGTGAGATTGAAATCGATGCACACGGTGCCACATCAATGCCGGGTGTCTTTGCGGCCGGTGACGTCACCACTATTCCGTATAAACAGATCATTATTGCTATGGGTGAAGGTTCACGTGCGGCATTAGGCGCTTTTGATTACCTTATCCGTAATGACTTTAATGAAAAAGACAAAGCGGCTTAAAGAGCGCAAGTATAGAGCGGCTTAGACTTACTCCGTCTCGTCAATTAAATCGCGCAGATTTAATAGCTTCATGCGAATGGCGAGGCGGGTAAGTTCAATATCACTGCTGACATCTAGCTTACGTTTAATAATGTAATGTGAATTCGACACCGTCTTCGGGCTGATATTCAGAATATCGGCAATCTCCTGATTACTTTTCGCTTCCAGCAATAATCTTAGTATTTCAAATTCCCGCACCGTTAAATCATCCAGCCGAGTTTGTTCATGGCCAAGTT
>DASSWO010000281.1:0-2137 GCA_035704795.1 Methylophaga sp.
AATGCAGGCTTACCGGCTGGAAATGGGCACCAAATTCGCTGTTAAAAACGCTAAAGATTTGTATGGATTTTGGGGCAGCCAAATTCGTGAAGCATTAGCAGCTGATCCAGCTTTTAAAGATAAAAAGCTCATCAATTTAGCATCTAATGAATATTTCAAGGCGGTCGATGCCAAACAACTGGATGCCACCATTATCACGCCAGTATTTAAAGACTGGAAAAACGGTCAGTACAAAATGATCAGTTTTTACGCCAAAAAAGCCCGGGGTTTGATGAGTCGGTTTATTATTGATAAAAAAATCAATAAACCAGAAGCTTTGAAAGACTTTGATTACGATGGTTATCGCTACAGCGACGATATGACGAAAGGCAACGACTGGGTGTTTATCCGCGATCATGACTAACAGGCAGACAAGTGCGTGAAAAGCTTTTCAACATACGGGTTGATAGCCAGCCACTTGCCGGGCCTTAACTGATGACAAAGCGTATATTTTTTGCCTTATTACCGGATGCTGCAGCCAGAGCAGAAATTATGGCGCTGCAGCAACAGTTTACCGATCCGCAACTGCGCATTTACAGCGAAAAAAATTTGCATCAGACCTTGGTTTTTCTTGGTGAATTTGCGGAAGCTGATTTGATGGAGCTTATCACCGCCTGTCAGAGCATTCACCTGCCACCAATCAGGATGCAATTTGAGCAGCTGATTTTCTGGCCGCAGCCCAAGGTACTATGCTTAGTCGCACAATCTGTTCCTGATGAATTACAGGCACTGGTTCAGGCATTAAATGAAATTGCCGAGCTGTTTAACGTCAACCTCGATCCGCGACCTTACCGACCCCATATTACGCTGGCCCGCAAAGCCAGTGAAGCTGTGTCGCTGGATTTTGCGCCGATAAGATTTACCGCCGACGAGTTTGTGTTGATGCAACCACAAAGTACTGACAATGGACCGATTTATAAACCACTTTATTGTTGGCCATTAAGTCTTGGAACATAATCAGTTGAGCGTATTTTTACTGCTCAGTAATTGATATAAATCCTTACGGCGATCTTTGATGTTGGTCACCGCGCCTTCGCTACGCACCAGTTTGAGTTTTTCCAAATCCAGATCCGAGAACATGATCATTTCGGTATTCGCCGTAGTTTCCGCCATCACCGCATCATGCGGGAATGCAAAATCCGATGGTGAAAACACCGACGATTGTGCATATTGCACGTCCAGGTTTTCCACTTTTGGCAAGTTACCGACACTGCCAGTTATCGCTACATAGCACTCGTTTTCGATAGCCCGTGCATGGGCACAGTAACGTACCCGCAGGTAGGCGTTTTTGGTATCGGTCCAGTAAGGCACAAAAATAATATCAACACCTTGCTCGGCGGCAATACGACCTAATTCCGGAAACTCAATGTCATAACAAATCATGATAGCGACGCGGCCGGCATCGGTTTCAAACACCTCGAAATCATTGCCACCCTCGATGACCCAATCACGGCGTTCATGCGGTGTGATATGAATTTTGCGTTGCATATCGACGCGGCCATCACGATGGCATAAATAGGCAACGTTATAGACCCGATCATTTTCCAGTAGCGGCATAGAGCCGCTAATGATGTTGATGTTATAGCTGACCGCCATTTCGGACATTTCGTCACGAAACTGCTCGGTATAGCCGGCCAGAAAGCGAATGGCCCGGGTTTGATCCATCTGATCGGTGAGGCCCATCAACGGTGCATTAAAAAATTCCGGAAACAACGCAAAGTCACTTTTATAATCGGACAAGGCATCGACAAAGTACTCCACTTGTTTCAACACCTCTTCAACGGAAGTAAATTCACGCATCTGCCATTGAACGGCGCCGAGGCGAACCTGCGTTTTACGGGTACGCACCACCGTTTCAGGTGGCGTGTAGAGAATATTGTTCCAATCGAGCAGGGTGGCGTGCCCCAGTGATTTTTCATCCTCAGGCAAATATTTGTGCATCAGCCGCGTGACCTGAAAATCATTGGAAAGCTGAAAAGTCAGGATCGGATCATAAATTTCCCGGCGTGCGACTTGCTCAATATATTGTGCCGGCGTCAGTTCATCAGAGAATTTGTGATAGTTGGGAATACGGCCACCAGCAAGGATCGCCCGCAAA
>DASSWO010000147.1:0-7143 GCA_035704795.1 Methylophaga sp.
ACGAAAATGATCAATCCGGATCAAATCAAATGAATTTAGTTGCGTTTGCAACCGCTGAATCCACCATTCAAAGTGGCTGTCAATATGCTGCTGCCAACGATACAACGGATTGCCCCAACGTTGACCAGTAACAGAAAAATAATCTGGCGGTACACCTGCTACTTTTTCCGGTTGACCGGTTTTGTCCAGGGTAAATAGCTGTGGATTAGCCCAGACATCAGCACTATCATGAGCGACAAAGATCGGCATATCACCAAACAATTGCACATTACGCTGGTTAGCGTAAATTTTCAGAGCCTGCCACTGACTGTGGAACATAAACTGCTCAAAACGCCGAATTTGCAGAGACTCAAGTCGTTGCCGACGAATCTCGGCCAATGCTTCAGGTTGCCGATCACGCAGAGCTGCAGGCCAGTCAAACCATGCTGTGGAATGTTGTAATTGTCGAATTTCACGAAACAGTACATAATCATCAAGCCAATAAACCTGATCTTCACAAAAGCCAGCAAAATCCTGCTTTAAACCGTCACTGGCATTGGCCATAAACTGGCGATATGCCAATGCGATTTGTGTAGATATTTTGCCACCTGGCAGTTCCTCCGCATTACACCACGGTTGATTTCGGATTTTTTCGATGCTGATAAGACGGATGTTACCGGCATGCGCTGAAAGGCATTGATAAGGTGAGCCGTCGTTATGGGTTGGGCCCAACGGTAACATTTGCCAGACGGTGACCCCTGCCTGCTGCAAAAAATCGACAAAACGATAGGCATCCTTACCTAAATTAGCAGACGGTAAACTGGTGATGTGCAACAGAATCCCACAGCGCCGCTGATCAAAAATCTTTGCCTGTTTCATGCTCACCCACCACGACGCATTGTGCCGCCCTGTTCAGTTGTCATGCCTCCGCCCAAGGACACTACCTCGGATAATTTCTGCGGTACTTCCTGACCCAACATTTGATATAGATTAGATAAATGCAGACGATATAAACGCTCAAAATCGCTGACACTTTCCGCTGAATTATAATCGCCAAACCACCAAAACCAGTCTGACCCCTCACAAATCGCTAATTGTCGATCAATGGCGTGCTGCGTATCATCATCAAACTCACTGTCTGCCATGACTTGATCATAGACCAGCTTGGCTTCGCTCAGCAGATCCCAGCCACGGTTTTTATCGGCATCACCAATCCAGGTTGAAAAGCTGCCGTAAACCCAGCTGCCAGCCACCATTCTTGGCAGATTGCCCGGTTCCACACCGGCATCAAGACAATCAGAAAACGTGCATAGATCAATCTCAGGATGGGCTACCAGGCGTTTATACAAATTTTGCAAAAAGTAATAGCCATTGTAGGAATAATATTCCCAGGCATTTTCACCATCGAGAATCACCGATACCACGCGATCTTTGTCGTCTTCAGTATTCGCCTTGATGTTCATCAGGTGATGGATAAAATCATTAACTGCGTCTTCCGCGCCCCATTTGGTATAGGTAAAACCAATCAGATCAGACAACCCATCATCACGGAAAAAACAAGCCGGTGGTTGATCTTGCAGTCTGTATGGTTTGTGAATATTGGCATCTGGCATTTCGGATTTATTAAGACTATTGCGTAATACATTTTCACCTGTCGCCGTCCAATTAAAACCATGTTTAGCAATTAATGGCATCGTTTCAGCAGAAATCGCGCCCTCTGATGGCCAGCAGCCTTTAGGGCGGAAACCGAAAAACGATTCAAATACACGTAAGCCTTCTTCCATATGCCAATCAGCGCGCAGCGCGCCACCGGGATAATCGGTTACTTCCGGGAGGGGTGCATCGGGCATAGCTTCCAGCGTCGAAGTAATATCCAGCATCAGCGGTATTATCGGATGTGCGTATGGTGTCACCGATAACTCAACACGGCCGGTTTCCGCTAAACGTCTATAGCGCGGAATCAATTCATTGAGAATTTCACCAATTACGGTCATCAATTGACGCCGATCGTGGAAGGTAAAAAACTGGCCTTTTTTCATCAATGCCTGGATACGAATATCGCTACGTCGGACTGACTCGGCCATCCACACCAAGTGATACCAAACCAGTAAGTCAACCAGAAACTGCTCGTTTAAATAACGCAAGCGTTCCGTTTGTTCCAAGGCCCAGCGCGCAATTTCTACCAGACGTGAAAACTGTGGAAACGGCGCAATCAGTTTTTCTTCATTGGCGCGCAGACAAGCATTAATTAACTTACGACGTTCACCGGCATGTGCCGGTTGTACCGGAGAATCCAGGGCGATTAACAACGGATCTTTTAAACGGCCAGTTCCTTTAAAACGCCCTTTCAATTGCTGATCATAATCGTCAATTTGCTCAAGCAAAGTCGGTGCGAAATTGATCACGGCCCGCGCTTCGGGGACATTTTCCAGATGCCAGGCCATATCGGCATAATCTTTCATGGCATGCAGATAAGTCCAGGGTAGCTGATACATACCACCCATTGGTTCACTATATTGCGGCTGGTGCATATGCCAGCATAAAACGACTTTTAATTTAGCGGACATAACGATAATTTTGACCTAACATTTCAGGCGTAACTAAAACAACACCATTGGGGGATACTTCAAAGCGTTTGGCGTCGGCAACCGGATCTTCACCGATAATCGTGCCTTCTGGGATAATACAACCTTTATCCAAAACGACTTTTTTCAGACGGCAATGGCGATCGATAGTCACATCCGGTAACACTACACAGTCTTCAATCACACTAAAACTATGTACTTGAACATTAGAGAACAACACAGAATGGCGAACGGTAGAACCGGAAATAATACAGCCACCTGAAACCATCGAATCGACCGCCATACCGCGTCGATCATCATCATCAAATACAAACTTCGCCGGAGGTAGTTGAGCCTGATGGGTCCAAATCGGCCATTCATCGTCGTAAAGATTTAATTCCGGCGTGACACCAATCAATTCCAAATTCGCTGACCAGAAGGCATCAATGGTACCGACATCGCGCCAATACCCGGGGTCATTACCTTGCACATCTTTATAAGGAAAGGCGATAACTTTGTAGTTCTTAATGAGACTGGGAATAATGTCGTGGCCAAAATCGTGAGTGGATTTTGGCGAATCGGCATCTTTAATCAGCTGTTCATATAAAAAGGCAGCATTAAATACATAGATACCCATGGACGCCAACGCCACATCATCACGGCCTGGCAGTGGCGTCGGCTCGGCTGGTTTTTCATTGAAAGCAATAATCCGGCGATTAACATCAACCGACATCACGCCAAATGCTTTAGCTTCATCAATTGGTACTTCAATACAGCCAATGGTCATATCAGCATTTTGTGCCACATGCTCAGCCAGCATGTCGCCGTAATCCATTTTGTAAATATGATCACCGGCGAGGATCAGCACATATTCAGCGCCATGATTACGCAAAATATCAATATTCTGATAAACAGCATCAGCCGTTCCTAAGTACCAGCCCTGCGCAGTCCGCTGTGAAGCAGGCAACAATTCAACAAATTCACCCAAGGCGCCACGCATAAAACCCCAGCCCTGTTGAATATGCCGAATCAGCGAGTGCGCTTTATATTGCGTTAATACACCAACTCGGCGGATACCGGAGTTAACGCAGTTGGACAAAGGGAAATCAATAATACGAAATTTACCACCAAAAGGTACTGCCGGTTTGGCACGCCAATCTGTCAGCTGTTTTAACCGCGAACCACGGCCACCAGCCAAAATCAGTGCCAGTGTGTCTCTGGTAAGACGACTGACAAAACGCGTGCTATTATTTTTGGACATATCCAATCTCTCCGGCTTCATGCCTGTAAAGTATGTTGTAATGAGTTCAAGCCTGCCACAATGGCGCCCTGCTGAGCAATAAAAAAATGGTGAAGATAGTATGCCCAAGGTTTTTGAAAGTAAGTTGACAGCCGACCAGCAAAAAATCATTGAAGCGCGCCATCATGACCCGTTTTCAATACTCGGTTTGCATAACTTAAATGGTGAGGCAAAGCTAACGGCTTTTTTGCCTGACTGTGATGCAGTATCACTGGAAAATGGCGAACCGCTGATGCGCTTGCCTGGCACTGATATTTTTGAATGGTGCGGTCAACCAGGTCAGTTAAAACGCCCTTATGCGCTGATAAAACATTTAAAAGATAAAACCGAGCTGCGCCAGTTTGACCCTTACAGCTTTTCACCGCAACTCTCTGAGTACGATTTACATTTATTTGCCGAAGGCCGCCATTGGCATGCTTACCGGATGCTGGGTGCGCATCTTAAGACTGTTGATGGCGTTGATGGCGTTTTATTTACTACCTGGGCACCAAATGCGCAGCGAGTCAGTGTCGTCGGTAATTTTAATCAGTGGGATGGTCGCAGGCATCCAATGCGTGTTCGTGGTGGTAGCGGCGTATGGGAATTGTTTATACCGCACTTACAAGCAGGTGATCTCTACAAGTTTGAAATTCGCAATCACCAAGATGGCAGCCTGCATTTAAAACAGGATCCTTACGGTCAAGGCAGTGAACTGCGACCCGGTACCGCTTCGAAAGTTTATAACAGTCAATATCAGTGGCAAGATCAGAACTGGATGGACAAACGTGAACGCAGTGACTGGCTGCATAGCCCGCACAGTGTTTATGAAGTACATTTAGGTTCATGGCGGCGGCATGTTGATGGCAGCTTTTACAGCTACCGTGAACTGGCTGAAACCCTGGTGCCCTACGTCAAAAAATTGGGCTTTACCCATATCGAATTATTGCCAATCACCGAACATCCGCTTGATATGTCCTGGGGTTATCAAACGACAGGCTATTATGCAGCGACCAGCCGATTCGGTACGCCTGATGAATTTCGTTATCTGGTAGATTTATGCCATCAAAATGATATTGGCGTTTTACTGGATTGGGTGCCCGGCCACTTTCCCAAGGATGCTCATGGGCTGGCCAAGTTTGATGGCACAGCGTTGTATGAACATGAAGATCCACGTCTTGGTGAACATCAGGACTGGGGTACGCTGATATTTAACTATGGTCGCAATGAAGTTCGTAACTTTCTGTTATCCAGTGCCTTTTTCTGGCTGGAAGAATTTCATATTGATGGACTGCGCGTTGATGCGGTAGCGTCGATGCTGTATCTGGATTATTCACGCAAAGAAGGTGAATGGCTGCCTAATCGCCATGGTGGCCGCGAAAACCTGGAAGTTATCGATTTCCTCAAACAGGTCAACACCGTACTTCATAAGTCTCATCCTGGCTGCATTATCGCCGCCGAAGAATCTACTTCCTATCCGATGGTGTCGCGTCCCACCGATATAGGCGGTCTTGGTTTTTCAATGAAGTGGAATATGGGTTGGATGCATGACATCCTCGAATATATGAAACAGGACCCTATCCATCGTCGTTATCAGCATAATCAACTGACGTTTGGTCTGCTGTATGCCTTTACCGAAAATTTTGTCTTGCCGTTTTCGCATGATGAAGTGGTACATGGTAAAGGTTCAATGCGCTACAAAATGCCCGGGGATGAATGGCAGCAATTTGCCAATTTGCGGCTGTTGTACACCTTCATGTACTGCTATCCCGGCAAAAAATTACTGTTCATGGGGCTGGAATTTGGCCAGGGCAGTGAATGGAATTCTGATAGCCAGCTGGAATGGTATGTACTGGACTACCCCCCCCATCAGGGTTTGCAACTGTTGGTTACTGATTTAAATCAGCTTTATAAAGACACACCGGCATTGCATCAGTTTGATTTTGAATCACGTGGCTTTGAGTGGCTGGATTGTCATGATCATGAGCAATCGGTATTAAGTTTCATCCGTAAGACGGAGCAGGATTGTGTCGTTTCAGTTTTCAATTTTACACCGGTGACCCGTGAAAACTATCGTGTTGCTGTCCCGGAAGCCGGCAATTACAAAGTCATTTTTAACTCAGACTCTGAATATTATTGGGGCAGTAACTTTGCCACACCGATTGAAGTGCATAGTGAGCCACAACCGTGGGCAGAACGGTCACATTCCATCGTCATTAATTTACCGCCTTTAGCCGGTTTGATTTTGCAAAAGATCCGTTAATGGCCAGCAAACTGCCCGTCAAAATTTACCGCGAGCAAAAACATTTGCTGCAACTGGAGTTGCTGAAAGTACAGCGTTGGGCCAAGGAAACTGATAAACGCCTGTTGATATTATTTGAAGGGCGTGACGCGTCTGGCAAAGGCGGCACCATTAAACGGTTTACAGAGCATCTGAACCCACGCGGCACCCGAGTCGTAGCATTGCCCAAACCGAGCAGTACCGAACAAGATCAATGGTATTTCCAGCGCTACATCCAGCATTTACCGTCCGCCGGTGAAATCGTGCTGTTTGACCGAAGCTGGTACAACCGGGCTGGTATTGAACGGGTCATGGGGTTTGCCACAAAATCCCAATATGAGCTGTTTTTAGGACAGGTGCCGTTGTTTGAAAAACTATTGATTGATGATGGTATCTTGCTGTTTAAATATTGGTTTTCGGTCAGCCGTGAAGAACAAGCTGAACGATTTGCTGAACGACAAAGCGATCCGCTGAAACGTTGGAAACTGAGTCCGATTGATTTGGCAGCGCAGCAAAAATGGGATCATTACACTGAAGCTAAAGAGGCGATGTTTGCCGCTACCCATACACAGCAGTCTCCATGGACCATAATCAAATCGGACGATAAACGCTCGGCACGTATCGGTTGTCTGAGACATTTCCTAAGCCGGCTGGATTATCCCGGTAAAAACCAGGGATTATTTACCAGCCTCGATAGTACCCTCGTCTTTGAGCCGGTATTTAATCAGCCCAAACGTCGCAAATCTGATTGATTATTGCCGTAGCGATCGGATCAGCCTGATAAGCTCCATAGTCGAACTGTCGTGACTGGAAATTTCGGCATCGTCCTGTAAGTCAGGCAAAATCGCTTTGGCAAGTTGTTTGCCGAGTTCTACGCCCCATTGATCAAACGAATTGATATTCCAAATTACGCCCTGCACAAACACCTTGTGCTCGTATAAAGCCACCAGTTGTCCGAGCATTTCCGGGGTCAATTTAGGAAACAACAATACATTGCTTGGCCGGTTACCCGGGAACACCTTATGCGGCAGCAAGGCTTCCAA
>DASSWO010000166.1:0-3691 GCA_035704795.1 Methylophaga sp.
GCCCTGCTCACCGAAATCATTATTGTATTGGCCACCACTGACATTACTGATGCCGTAGTTCACGCCAAACAATAATTGGTGGTCATCAATCCGGTGATGGTAGCGGGCCATTGTTGAGGCATCGCGTTGGCGGTTTTGAATGTACAACTTAAAATCGTTCAAGTCTGGACCAAAAACTATAGGGTGATGTAATTCCTGCTCTTCAAACGCCACACCAAATTCCAATCGCCGGTTGGCATCAAAATCGATGGTGGTTTTATTAGCCAGCCGGAAAGCTTTAACATCTCGCTGATAGTCACCCAGTTCGGCATTCGGATTAGCTTGATCACGATCTTCACGCAATTGCTGGCGCGTCAAAGCGCCGGGTAATTCCTGATCGTTTTCCAAATGGCTCAGATAAAAACGCGTTGACACTTTATCGCTGAGCGCCAAACCGGCGTTGGCATAAATGCCGCTGCGTTGTTGCTCATTATGATCCCGGTAGCCATCCCAGCGTTTGTCTTCTAAAGTCAGGCTGGCATCGAGGCCATTATCAAATACGTCGCTGACGGTTAAACGATTTTGCAAAGAACCATGACTGCCGAAACTGCTCAGAAAACTGGCGCGGGGTAAATCATAAGCCGTTGGCGTGGCAAAGTTGATAGCGCCGCCCAGCGTGCTGGCACCGTATTTCATGGCATTCGCACCGCGAGCAACCGTAGCAAATTTGGCACTTAAAGGGTCAATGATCCGGTTATGATTATTGCCATCGGCGCTGGTGACCGGCAGGCCGTCCTGCAGCAATTTAACGCCATTCATATCAAAGTCGGCAGCGTCTAAATTACTGCCGCGGATGGATAAAAACAGTTCGTCATTGCCACTGTCACTGGCAGCCCAAACGCCCGGCACATACCGCAACATATCGGCAAGACTGGCGACATGGCCCTCTTTGACCGAATCCATATCGACCAGCGTCACACCACCCGGCGTCAGTCGTAATTCGGTCAGCGCATCATCACGACTGACACCGGCTGGCGCCATTTGCTGCGCGGTGACCTCTAATTGATCCAGATTCAGCGCCGGGCCGTGATCGGCAAACAGCTGTGGGCTGCTCAGTGTCAGCAACGTCAGTAATGTTTTTTTCGTAAAATTCATGGTCATTCAGTCAAGCCAATAATGATATTGGGCTTACTGTAAAAGACTGGCCCGAAGATTGTTTCGGGCATTTGCCGGTGAGCGCGGCAAATGCCACAGATTCTAATGGTGATGTTTTCCCTGGCCATCAATCACCGTCACCACCGGTGCCGGATAGTCCAGTTTCATCCCACCATGCCCAGCGTGACCGGCATGTTCATTATCAGCCTTAGTTTTATCATGGCCAGCGTGTTCATCATGACCCTGATGACCGGCATGTTCTGCGGCCATTGTTTGTGGCGTTTGATCCCAGTTCAGCTCGCCCACCACACATTCCTGTCTGACCGGAAAATACAATTTGCTGCTATTACCGACGGCGATTTGGCCTCTGAAAACAAACTCATCGTAGTGGGCATGTTCCAGCGTATTGCCGTACCAGGTGATTTTGCGAACATCCTCAACCACAGTTTTACCGTGTGATTCATAAGGGGTGTCTAATTGCGCTTTGACAATATCCAGCTGCCAGCCGGCTTTGGGTACCGGCTTAACGCCGCGCACACCATCGGGGATTTCAATAGTGACTTTGGTGGTCGCCGAGCCATCACAACCATGGCTGATACCCATCACACCTTTGTAATAGCTGCCGCTTTCGGCTTCAGTTTTTTCCAGTGTCGCGTGGGCTTGTACTAAACCCGGCAGCAGAAATGCGGCCATCAATAATTTTGATTTCATTTTGTAAATTCCTCGTTTTATTTCAGCATATCGCGAATATTCGATAAATGCGCTTTGCCGCGTACTTTGCGCTCTTCTGGATCAACTTGTGTTTTTTCGGTCATCCAAATCAAGTCTTCTGACGGCAATTCACGTAAAAAGCGGCTTTCTTCACATTCCAGTTTTTCACCAAAACGCTTGCGGGTATTGGCCAGGGTCATTACCAGACTGCGCTGTGCCCGGGTAATGCCTACATAAGTTAAGCGGCGTTCTTCTTCAATGGTGTCGGCTTCAATACTGTTACGGTGCGGCAGAATATCTTCCTCCATACCGACCATGAACACGTGCGGGAATTCCAATCCCTTGGCGGCATGTAGCGTCATTAAATGCACGGCATCATCCTGATTTTCGTCTTCCTGACGATCCAGAATATCCATCAGGGTCAGCCGGGCGGCAATATCACCGATGGTTTTTTCTTCGCTATCCTGGTCGATAATTCTCCCAATCCAGTTAATCAGTTCGTTGACGTTTTCCATGCGCCGCTCAGCTTTGACGGGATCGCCGCTGGTTTCTTCCAGCCAGCCGCGATATTCAATTTCTTCGACCATATCTTTGATGGCTTCAAGTAAATTACCACGCGCCGCACGATCAGCAATATCGACCAGCCATTTACAAAACACATCCAAATGCTGCACTGATTTTGCCGGCAGATTTTCGGCCAAACCCATTTCAAAACAAGCGCCAAACAAACTGGTATGGCGTTTTCCGGCGTATTCACCCAGTGCCTGCAATGTTGATGAACCGATGCCGCGCCGCGGCGTATTAATGACCCTTAAAAACGCATTGTCATCATCCTGGTTAGCCAGCAGCCGCAGGTAAGCCATGATGTCTTTGACTTCGACACGGGAAAAAAACGACGTGCCGCCGGTCAGAAAATAAGGCACATTATGCTCACGCAAGACTTTTTCGATGGGCCGTGACTGGTGATTACTGCGATAAAGAATCGCGTAATCCTTAAAATCTGCCTGATTTTTCAGCTTGTGATACAGCAGCTCGGAGACTACTTTTTCTGATTCATGCTGATCATCACGACAACCAATAACACGGATCGGATCGCCCTCGCCCATGGCGCTCCACAAGGCTTTTTCAAAGACGTGGGGATTGTTACTAATCAGTTTATTGGCGACCCGCAAAATCCGGCTCATTGAGCGATAATTCTGCTCGAGTTTAATCAGCTTCAGTTTGGGGAAATCGGTCTGTAATTGCGCCAGATTTTCCGGCCGCGCGCCACGCCATGAATACACTGACTGATCGTCATCACCAACCACGGTGAGTTTTTCGCGAATGCCGACCAATTGTTTAACCAATTCATACTGGCAGCCGTTGGTATCTTGATATTCGTCGACCAGCAGATAGTGAATTTTGCCCTGCCATTTTTGCAGCACCTCGCGATGCTCGCGAAATAAAATCACCGGCTGCAAAATCAGATCATCAAAATCGACAGCGTTGTAAGCTTTAAAAGCCTGCACATAACGCGGATAAACTTGTGCAGCAAATTGCTGCTGAGCGCCATCGGCAACCTGTGCGGCCTGATCTGGAAGGATTAGTTGGTTTTTCCATTCGGAAATCTGACTTTGCACTTGCTGGGCATGATCACTGTCAGCAGCAAAGTCGCGGCCCATCAAATCCCGTAATACCGCGAGACTATCCAGCGCATCAAAAATCGAAAAACCGGGGCGATACCCCAATGTTTTGCCATCACGCCGAAGAATGGTCAGACCCAGTGTGTGAAACGTCGAGACCATCAAGCCGCGCGTTGATACGTCTTTATTACGCATCAATTCAGCGACCCGGCTTTTCATTTCGC
>DASSWO010000188.1:0-3285 GCA_035704795.1 Methylophaga sp.
GTTCGGACTTCAACAGTAAATCGGTTTCTTTATCAACCCATAACCGATACCCATAGCGATAGCCATCTATCGGCTTGATTGCAAGCTCCTGCGTCATCCGGCCGGCAATACGCTCTTCGTCACCCATTACCACGTCATAAAAAGGCGTTGCCGACCGCACTCGTCGCGGCAAATCACTGGGAAATCCTCGTCCCAACGGTCGACGACTGACATTAATTTGCTTACCTTCGGGGTTGATGCAGGTGACCATGTCGTTGGAGCGAATGACTTCTCGGGCAACGCCATTTAATGACATTAGTCGCTCACTTTCGCCTTCTTCATCATTGCGGTGAAAAATCTGAATAGATTGCAGTGTACGACCGTTCTGATAAGTAAACACACCCTGATAATCCAACTCCTTACCAGCTTGGGTCATGCGTTCCAGCAAGGCCACCGCATCGCTTTCTGCCCATGCCAAGACTGGCACCAACAACAACAGGCAGAATGCCCAAACTTTGCGCATCATTACTGCTCCGTACCGTAAGAAACTACACGGCCGTATGAAAACATACCGGCACCGCCGGCATACTCATTATGATCCACCAAATAGTTATTTAGACGATCTTCAATTTCTGGTTCACCAACTGTCCAACGGTTAACTTGCGTCGTCGGATTAATGGTATTTTCCGCACTGGCCAACGGTACATTTTGATAGCCCGGCTGGTTCATCACACCGACAACGGCAAGTGCACCAAATGAAGCAGCCATGGCAAGACCCGTTGCTTGTTTCCAAAATGTTTTAGGAAACGCTAACACTTTAGCTTTGGCCAGCAAGGCATTTTGATGATAGACCGGCTCGTCCGACAAGGCAGCAGATAACTGCTGCGCCAAATCTACAGGACGCTGGCTAACCGCCCGTGTGTATCCATGCATCACATCACTGGCGTATTGCATCCTAAGAAATTCAGCACGTGCCGATGGATCATTACTGATATGGGCAATGGCCTGAGTCAGTTCTTGTCCCTTTAACTGACCATCTACCAATGCAGAAAGCATCTCGCGATGATTGACTGTCATGATTTAATCCTCTTCACCCATTATTGCCTTAACTTGTTTATCAATGGCTTCCCGGGCGCGAAAAATCCGCGACCGAACCGTACCTATAGGACAATCCATTACCTGTGCTATTTCTTCGTAACTCATGCCTTCGAACTCGCGCAGCTTTATGGCTGTTGCTGTGTCTTCAGGCAAATTATCAATGGCCAACTGGATGGCCTGTTCCAACTCCATACTCATGAGACTGTTTTCAGGGGTCTCAAATTCCTTGAGTTCGGGTGCATCGTAATAAATTGTTGCATCCATAGCATCGACATCAGACATCGGTGGCCTTCTGGAGCTTGCGGTTAGGTGATTTTTGGATGTATTAATGGCTATCCGATATAACCAGGTATAAAAAGCACTGTCACCACGAAATCCCGGCAATGCCCGATAAGCTTTGATGAATGCTTCCTGAGCAACATCCATCGCTTCAACAGGATCATGAACAAAACCTGTGATCACATGAATGATGCGTTGCTGGTATTTCATGATGAGTACATCAAAGGCTTTCTTATCACCCGCCTGTACCCGCTCTACCAATTCTTGATCGATACTCATCCTGTGATCCGGCCTGCTCCGACATGCCGGAGGTTGGTTTTATTAATTGCTTGATTGACCAATAACATTTTCATTTTGTTCCACAATCAGTGCAAAATAGCTGTTGGCATTCTACCTGTTTCCGGATTCATGACCACAACTCAACGTTTTGACCTGCTTATTATCGGCAGTGGCACTGCCGGACTGACGCTAGCACTTAAAATGGCAGACTGTGCCAAAGTCGCCGTTTTATCTAAAAGTCAGCTTGAAGAAGGTGCTTCATTATACGCCCAGGGCGGCATTTCTGTAGTGCTGGATAAAACTGACACTCTGCAATCCCATATTGACGACACATTAAAAGCTGGCGGCGGCCTCTGTGATCCCAAGGTCGTACAATTTACGGTTGAACATGCCCGTGAAAGTATCGATTGGTTAATTGAACAAGGTGTTTCTTTTACTCGTGATGAGGAAGTCGACAAGCAATATCATTTAACCCAGGAAGGCGGTCACAGCCACCGGCGGGTCATTCATTCTGCTGATGCAACCGGGCGTGCGGTAGAAACGACCCTTCTGGACAAAGCCAAAGACCATCCTAATATCAGTTTGTTTCCCTACCATATCGGCATTGACTTAATTACCAGCGGTAAACATTTGGGCAGTGACGACAACGAATGTCTGGGCTGTTATGTGCTGGATATTAAAGCGGATAAACCGATGACGTTTTTAGCGCCGGTGACAGTGCTGGCAACCGGTGGGGCTGGCAAAGTATATTTGTATACCAGCAACCCGGATGTATCGACCGGCGATGGGATCGCGATGGGCTGGCGCGCTGGCTGCCGCATTGCCAATATGGAATTCATCCAGTTTCACCCGACATGTCTATTCCATCCGCGCGCCAAATCGTTTTTGATTAGTGAAGCCTTACGTGGTGAAGGAGCCCAGCTAAAATTAGCCGACGGCACACGATTTATGCCGGCATTTCATCCCCAGGCAGAGCTTGCGCCGCGCGATATAGTTGCGAGGGCCATTGACCATGAAATGAAACGACTGGGCCACGACTGCGTGTATTTGGATATCAGTCATCAACCAGCCGAATTTACCAAAACGCACTTCCCGACTATTTATCAGCGTTGTTTGCAGTTTGGTATTGATATCAGCAAAGAACCCATTCCGGTAGTACCCGCAGCGCATTACACTTGCGGTGGCATTATGACTGACCAGCATGGGCGCACTGATATAGCCGGTTTATACGCCATAGGCGAAACAGCCCATACCGGCCTGCATGGCGCTAATCGAATGGCCAGTAACTCCTTGCTGGAATGTCTGGTATTTGCGACGGCCGCTGCCGCTGATATTCAGCGTCAGCAACGACATGCATTTAGCGGCAGAGTCCCTGACTGGGATGACAGCCGCGTACATCCGGCCAAAGAAGCCGTAGCTATCAGTCATAACTGGGATGAATTACGAAGATTTATGTGGGATTACGTTGGCATCGTGCGTAGTAATGAGCGGCTAAAAAAAGCGCAGCTGCGGCTGCAATTGCTGAAACAGGAAGTTGCCGAATTTTACAGCCAACATCACATTAGCAATGACTTACTGGAGCTGCGCAATCTGGCCGATGTTGCAGAACTAATTATCCGCTCAGCGCTGGATCGCAAAGAAAGTCGGGGC
>DASSWO010000087.1:0-3900 GCA_035704795.1 Methylophaga sp.
TGATTCTGGATGATGGTGGTGATTTAACCACGATGATGCATGATGACTACCCTGAATTACTGGCAGACGTTAAAGGTCTGTCCGAAGAAACCACCACTGGTGTTCATCGTTTGTATGAAATGATGAAAGCGGGCACGCTGAAAATCCCGGCCATCAATGTTAATGACTCAGTCACTAAATCCAAATTTGATAACCTCTACGGCTGCCGTGAGTCATTGCTCGACGGTATCAAACGGGCGACTGATGTGATGGTTGCCGGTAAAATCTGTGTCGTATTAGGTTATGGCGATGTCGGTAAAGGCTGTGCACAGGCATTTCGCGGCATGGGCGCAACGGTATTTATTACCGAAATCGATCCGATTTGTGCTTTGCAAGCAGCGATGGAAGGTTACCGGATTGTCACCATGGATGAAGTCGCTGATAAAGCCGATATCTTTGTGACCGCGACCGGCAATATCAATGTCATCAATCATGACCATATGTCGGCGATGCGTAATGAAGCTATCGTTTGCAACATCGGTCACTTTGATAACGAAATTGATGTTGCTTCACTGCGTAACTACGAGTGGGAAAACATCAAACCACAAGTTGACCATGTCATTTTCCCCGATGGCAAACGCATCATTCTGCTGGCTGAAGGTCGCTTAGTGAATCTGGGCTGTGCGACCGGACATCCAAGCTTTGTCATGTCAGCTTCATTCACCAACCAGGTGATGGCACAAATTGAATTGTGGGATAACCACAAAAATTACGAAAACAAAGTCTATGTTTTGCCGAAACGGCTTGATGAAAAGGTCGCCCGGTTACATTTGAGCCGAATTGGTGCCCATCTCACCGAAATGACATCAGAACAGGCAAAATATCTGGGTCTGGAACAAACCGGCCCTTACAAACCTGATCATTACCGTTACTAAGCGGTTACTCATCGGGGCTGACCATGTCAGCCCTTTTTCTTTGCAGAGAAGTTAAACGAAACCATGGCAACATCACCTGTTATCAGCTGCGAGTTTTTTCCACCCAAAACCGACAAAGGCGTCAGTAATTTATTACAGGTGCAAGCGGATTTGGCGGTGCTGGATCCTGCCTTTTATTCCGTTACTTTCGGTGCCGGTGGTTCAACGCAGGACAATACGTTGAATGCTGTCGTGGCGATTCAGCAGCGTGCTGCTGAAACCGGCATTGATGCGGCGCCGCATTTGTCTTGTGTCGGTTCGTCAAGTGAACGTATCCGCAAAATTTTGCAAACTTACATCGATAACGGTATTTCCCGGCTGGTCGCTTTACGCGGTGATTTACCGTCTGGCATGCGCGATCCCGGTGATTTTCGTTACGCCAATGAACTGGTGGCATTTATTCGTCAGGAAACCGGTGACCACTTCACCATTGAGGTCGCCGCCTATCCGGAAGTTCATCCACAAGCGCAAGATGCCAACAGCGACTTTGATAACTTCAAACGCAAAGTCGATGCCGGCGCCGACAGTGCTATTACTCAATATTTTTACAATATTGATGCCTATTTGTATTTTGCTGATCGCTGCATGCAGGCCGGCATTAATATTCCGATTATTCCCGGCATCATGCCAATCAATAATTATTCACAACTGGCCCGTTTTTCGGCAGCTTGTGGCGCCGAAATTCCCCGGTGGCTACGCAAAAAGCTGGAAGCCTATTATGATGACATCCCGTCAATGCAGGCGTTTACCACCGATTTTCTGACTGATTTTACCGAGCAATTACTGGAAATCGACGTTCCCGGACTGCATTTTTACAGCATGAACAAATCTGAGCCGGTTTTGACCGTCTGTGAACGACTAGGCTTGATCGACCGCTAAGCGTTAATATCTGGCAAATGAATTATTTTGCTGAATCACTGCTGGCCGCGTTGCAACTGCTGCTGAATCTGGATGCCGATGTTTGGCAAATCATTATCACTTCAGTCTTTATTTCAGTGACTGCAGCATTACTGGCAGCTGTTTTAGCCGTGCCTGCCGGCGTAATGATGGCAGTTAATTCGTTTCCCGGTAAAAACAGCCTGCAACATTTGCTCAATACCCTGATGGCCATGCCCACTGTGGTCATTGGTTTACTGCTCTATGGCTTGCTCAGCCGGATGGGGCCATTGGGTGAATGGGGATTGTTGTACACGCCGACGGCCATCGTCATGGCGCAGGCGATTCTGATTTTGCCAATCATGATGAATTTAACCATTACCGCCGTAAACGGCGCCGATCCGCGGTTATTACCAACCCTGAAAAGCTTAGGCGCTGATCGCCGGCAGCAGACATTGCAAATTATGCGCACCGTGCGGCTGGCGATTGTTATCGCCATTATCAGCGGTTTTGGCCGGGCAATTGGCGAAGTCGGTGCAGCCATGATGCTCGGTGGCAATATCGAAGGTTATACCCGCACCATGACCACTGCGATCGCTCTGGAAACCAGTAAAGGTGAGTTTGAACTGGCGCTGGCGTTGGGTATTGTCTTGCTGCTAATCGCTTTTCTGCTGAATTTCACACTATCCGCTTTGGATAAACGCATCCGATGAACGCCTGCTATCAACTGCAAAATGTACAAATGCACTATGGTGCACAGTGTGTGTTGGATATTCCGGCGCTGCACATAGAACACGGGCAGACGCTGGCGATTCTGGGTCAAAATGGTGCTGGTAAATCGACTTTATTATCATTGCTGGCTTTGCTCAGCAAACCGTCAAATGGCGAGCTTTTATTATTTACTGAAAACACGCAAAAAGTCTCACGACAGCAGCGGCAACGAATTGGGCTGGTTGCACAACAACCGTATTTGTTACCGGGCAGTGTGCGCGACAATATTGCGCTGGCACTGCGCTGTCAGCATATTGCCAAAAGCGAACATCCTCAGCGGATTAGGCAGGCACTGGAAGCAGTAAATTTAACGCATCTGGCCGATCAGGATGCCGCCACCCTATCCGGTGGTGAATTAAAGCGTGCTGCGCTGGCGCGGGTGCTGGCTTATCAGCCTGATATTTTGCTGCTTGATGAGCCTTTTTCGCATCTCGACAGTCAGCATATCCGACAGTTGGAAGATCTCATTAAACAGCTCAGTAATGACCAGCGCACGGTGGTTTTCACAACCCATGACCGGATACAGGCCTACGCGCTGGCCAGTCAGCATATTCATTTGCTCAACGGTCGCCTGACCGAAACGCCGTTGCTTAATTTATTCCACGGCTATTTTAGCGGTGACTGTTTTGATACCGGCAGACTCAAGTTCTACGCCAATCCGGCACAAACTGATGCCCGGCATATTGCCATTGACCCGCGCGAGATCATTATCAGCCGTCATCCGGATAAAGACAGCAGTGCCCGCAACCAGTTACAGGGCCGGCTGACTCAAATTGCTGAAGAAGGCAATGAGGTACGGTTACGGGTTGATTGTGGAGAAGTGTTCCAGGTAATCATCAGCCCCCAATCATTGCAGCAATTACAGCTCCATCTCGGTGACATCCTGTGGCTGAGTTTTAAAGCGAGTGCTGTCGGTCTGCTTTAAACCGGGTTTATTTTAAAAAGCTGTATATGCAACGGCGCCAGCTTTGCGGTAACATTGAGTCATGGTCATAACATTTCGTCGTCCAATTTAAGTGAAACCCTCATTACAGCTACGTGTCGGCCAAAGTCTGTCTATGACGCCCCAGTTGCAACAGGCGATCCGCTTGTTACAACTTTCCTCGCTGGAACTGCAGGTCGAAATTCAGGAAGCGTTGGAAAGTAATCCGCTGCTGGAAGTAGAAGAAGACTACGATTACGACGCTCAGGAAGCAGGCAATCGTACCAACAACGATGACAGCCGCGAAATCAGCCAACTGGAAAACCGCGATATTCCTGAAGACTTACCGGTCGATTCACAATGGGAAGATATTTTTGA
>DASSWO010000100.1:0-3541 GCA_035704795.1 Methylophaga sp.
CACCTGTTCGCTGGCGATTATTAATCTGTTGTTTTCTATGTCACTTAGCAGTGCCGGGACTATCCCAAGAAAACTAGAGGATTTACGAGCCCAAACACACCACCATATACTGCCCGAGCGACGAAAAAACAGGGCTTATCCGAGGGTGGTTAAGTCTAATAAAAACACCTATCCCATCAAAAAAAGAAATGCCAGTCAGCTTAACTGACTGGCATTAGCATTAAGCGCCTTTTTTATGCATGTGTTTGTCGAGGACTGCCGCACCTACGGTATCGCCCCAAACGTTGACCACAGTACGAAACCTGTCCAAAAACCAGTCTACTGACAGCAACAAGGCAATCCCTTCGAGCGGCAAGCCGACAGCGGATAATACAATCACCATGGTGACGAGGCCCGCTTCCGGAATACCGGCAGCGCCAATCGCTGCCAGTGTGGCAGTAATAAACACAATACATTGCTGCGCAAAACTCAAATCAATGCCATAGGCCTGGGCGATAAACATCACGGCTGCCGCTTCATACAGGGCCGTTCCGTTCATATTGACGGTACTGCCCAGCGGCAGCACGAACTTTACTGATTTATCACTAACGCCTTGTTGACGGGTATTTTCCATTGTCAGCGGCAAGGTGGCGGTGGAGCTGGCTGTGCCAAACGCGGTGACCAGTGCCTGACTCAAACCCTTTAAATAAGCTAAGCCGCGGCCGCTGAGTAGTTTAAGGATCAGACATAGCGCCAGAAAATGCACTAATAAGCCAGACAATACGGTCAAAACATGCAATCCAACGGCTTTGATTTCGGCAAAAAACTCCGGACCGCCGCCAGCCTGTCCCAAACGCGCGGCAATCAACGCAAAGATGCCGATAGGCGCCAGAAACATGATCCAAACGACCAGCTTCATCATGGCTTCATTAATGCCATCAAATAGGGCAAATACAGGACGGCCTCGTTCGCCTAAAGTGCTCAGTGCCAATGCAAAAATTATGGCAAAGACAATTAAGGGCAGTAATTGCATATCCGCCGCCGAGGCAATCAAATTGGGTGACACCATGGACAGCACAATATCGGCAAGACCGGTATCTTGTTTTTCGAGAATGTGCGCTGGCACTTCAGGACTACCGAGACTGATACCACTGCCCGGTGAAATCCAGTTAACCATCAGCAAGCCGATTAATACTGCCAATGCACTGGTTATCAGATAATAACTGACGGTCATACCACCCAGACGACCCATTTGCCGGACATCACCCAGTGAGCCAATACCACTGATAACAGCTGCTAAAATCAATGGCACGATGGTCATTTTCAGTGCATTGAGAAACAACGTTCCCAGCCAGCTGATTTGCTGACTGAAATCGGCAAAAAACCAGCCAGTTAATACACCGCCGATGGCGCCAATAATGATGCCAATCAATAACCGGGTCGCGAGTTTAGGTGACATGATGCATCCTTAAATATTGGGCAAACGCTGAATACAAAACAGGGCACCGAAATGCCCTGTTTTTCATATCAAATTGCCACGGTGAGCTTATTTATCGCCGATGCCGACGATATTGTAGCCACCATCAACATAAGTGATTTCACCAGTAACGCCCGATGCCAGATCAGAACATAAAAACGCACCGACATTACCAACTTCTTCAATAGTGACATTACGACGTAATGGTGAATTACGCTCACCGTAAGCCAGCATTTTGCCAAAGTCACCAATACCGGCGGCGGCCAGTGTTTTGATGGGGCCTGCAGAAACGGCATTTACGCGTATACCATCTGGGCCCAATGAATAAGCCATATAACGGACGGTGGCTTCCAATGCGGCCTTGGCAACGCCCATGACATTGTAATTGTCGATAGCCCGCTCAGCACCCAGATAACTTAAGGTCAGCAAAGCGCCATTACGGCCGGCAAGCATGGCTTTACCTGCTTTGGCCAGTGCGGCAAAACTATAAGCGCTGATGTCATTCGCAGCAGAAAATCCTTCACGGGTGACGCTATCTACAAAGCTGCCTTGTAATTGTTCACGCGGCGCAAATGCTACTGAATGCACGATACTGTCGAGACCGTCCCAGTGCTTCGCCAAAGCGTCAAATACGGCGCTGATTTGTTCATCCGAACTGACATCGCAAGGGAATAACAAATCGGGGTTGGCACCGCATTCCGCAGCAATTTTTTCAACGCGGGATTTGAGCTTGTCATTTTGATAAGTAAACGCCAGTTCGGCGCCTTCACGGGCCATGGCGTGGGCGATACCGGCGGCGATAGAACGATTGCTGGCAACGCCGACAATCAATACGCGTTTGCCCTGTAAAAATCCCATGGGTGTCTCCTGAGGTGATAAAGCCGATTAACTTACCCGATTTTACTATGAACGGGAAGAGGCAACGCTGGTCGAATATGGCTATAATCATGCCTTGATCAGCCTAATGACGGAGAATCATGCGTAGTACAGTCCTGATCCTGATGACTTGCCTGCTGTGGCTCAGTGGCTGTGATCAACAAGCGATTAATTCACCTTATCCGCCCCCTGAGGCTGATGAAACGGTGCTCTATACCTCTTTTAATCTGCGGCCCAAGCACCTCGATCCAGCGCGTTCATACAGTTCTAATGAAACATTGATAACGGGCCAGGTGTACGAGCCGCCGTTGCAATATCATTATCTGAAACGGCCTTACCAACTGGAACCGCTGACCGCCGAAAAAATGCCTGAGTTGGTGTTTCTTGATAGTGCGGGGGAGCCGCTACCTGCTGAGGCTGATGCCAGTGAAATAGCTTTTAGCCAGTACACCATTACCATTCGGCCAGGTATTGCTTTTCAGCCGCATCCGGCTTTTGTTCGCGACGAAAATGGTAATTTGCGTTATCACCAGCTCACGGATGATGAGTTGGACAACATCGACACCCTCACTGATTTTGCCGAGCATAGCAGCCGTGAATTACAGGCGCAGGATTATGTTTACCAAATTAAGAGGTTGGCCAATCCTCGGGTGCATTCACCAATTTTTGGTTTAATGAGCGAATATATCGTCGGCTTACGGGAGTTTAATAAGACACTGTCTGAAGCCCAGACCAGCAATGAGACGATAGATTTACGTGATTTTCGACTCAGCGGTGTCAAAGCGCTGGACAAATACCGCTATCAAATCACTGTTTATGGGCAATATCCGCAATTAAAATATTGGCTGGCGATGCCATTTTTTGCACCGATTGCCTGGGAGGTCGCAAATTTTTATCAGCAGCCGGGCCTGCAGCGTAAAAATATTACCCTCGACTGGTATCCGGTCGGTACCGGGCCTTACTATTTGGTGGAAAATGATCCTAACCGACGTATGACGCTGGTTCGAAATCCACTGTTTCATGGTGAGCGTTATCCCCGCGAAGGCGAACCCGGCGACGAGGCGGCCGGATTGTTGACCGATGCCGGCAAAACGATGCCATTTATCGATCGCATCGTGTTTACCCTTGAGAAAGAAAGCACCGCTTATTGGAATAAGTTTTTGCAGGGTTATTACGATCTCAGTGCGCTGACCTCGGATAGTTTTGATC
>DASSWO010000228.1:0-5143 GCA_035704795.1 Methylophaga sp.
AACAGCCGCTTTTATTTTGTGCATAGTTTTTATGTGGCGCCATCGAATCCTGCTGATATTGCCGGTGAAAGCCAATACCCTGAAGCATTTGCGGCTGCTCTGGCGCGTGATAATGTATTTGCCGTACAGTTTCACCCGGAAAAAAGTCAGCATGCCGGGCTGCAATTACTGAAAAATTTTGTGCAATGGGACGGCCAGTCCTAAATAACCGTATGGAGAAAGCGATATGTTGTTAATCCCTGCCATTGATCTGAAAGAGGGTCACTGCGTTCGGTTGCGTCAGGGACGCATGGAAGATAACACCGTATTTTCGGAAGATCCGCTGGCGGTTGCCGCCCGCTGGGTTGAAGCCGGCGCCAAGCGCTTGCATATGGTCGATTTGGACGGTGCTTTTGCTGGCAACCCAGTCAACGCAGAGGTGATCCACGAGATCTGCAAAGCGTTTCCGGATTTGGATGTGCAAGTCGGTGGCGGCATTCGTGATGAAGACACCATACAAACCTACCTGCATGCCGGTGTCCGTTTTGTCATTATCGGCACCAAAGCCATTAATGCACCGCATTTTGTCGGCGATGTTTGTGCGGAATTTCCCGGTCATATCATCGTTGGTCTTGATGCCAAAGACGGCAAGGTGGCTATTGATGGCTGGTCGAAATTGTCCAATCACGATGTCATCGATATTGCTCAGCAATTTGAACAAGATGGCGTAGAAGCGATTATTTATACTGATATCAGCCGTGATGGCATGATGCAGGGCGTCAATCTGGAATCAACCCGCAATCTGGCCCGTGCCATTAATATTCCGGTGATTGCCTCTGGCGGTGTCAGTAACTACGACGATATTAAAGCCTTATGCCATTACGAGTCAGAAGGCGTCATGGGCGCCATCGTCGGCCGGGCCATTTATGAAGGCACGATCGATTTGGCAGAAGCCCAGAAGATGGCCGATCAATTGAACCCACCACTGCAATTCTGATGGCACTGGCCAAACGCATTATTCCCTGTCTCGACGTTGATGCCGGGCGTGTTGTTAAAGGTGTGCAGTTTGTTGATATTCGTGATGCCGGCGATCCGGTCGAAATAGCCAAACGCTATGACGCACAGGGCGCAGACGAACTGACCTTTCTCGATATTACCGCTACCCACGATAATCGTGACACCATGCATCATGTGGTGGAAGCGGTGGCCAGTCAGGTGTTTATTCCACTGACGGTGGGCGGCGGTATCCGCACCGTTGCGGATATCCGCAAAATGCTCAATGCCGGCGCCGATAAAGTCGGCATTAATTCTGCTGCCGTGAAAAATCCGGAATTTGTTCGCGAAGCCGCTGAAAGATTCGGCTCACAATGTATTGTTGTCGCCATTGATGCCAAACGGGTTTCTACTGACGGTCAATCACCACGCTGGGAAATATTCACCCATGGCGGCCGTCAACCGACCGGCATTGATGCCGTAGAATGGGCCAAAAAGATGGTTGCTTATGGCGCTGGCGAAATCCTGCTGACCAGTATGGATCGTGATGGCACTAAATCCGGTTTTGATTTGCAGTTAACCCGCGCCGTCAGTGATGCCGTAGTAGTACCGGTAATCGCCTCCGGCGGTGTCGGTAAACTGCAGGATTTAACCGATGGCATCAAACTCGGTCATGCCGATGCGGTGCTGGCTGCCAGTATTTTTCATTTTGGTGAACACACTGTCGGTGAAGCCAAACAACAAATGGCCGAGCAGGGTATTGAGGTGCGGCTGTGAATCACTGGCTGGATCAGGTTAAATGGAATTCAGATGGCTTGGCCCCGGTTATTACACAAGACTATAGAAGTAAGCAAGTACTTACTTTAGCCTGGATAAATCGTCAAGCTTTGCAGCTCTGCAGTGAAACCGGCCATGCCGTTTACTGGTCTCGGTCACGGCAAAAAATCTGGCATAAGGGTGAGCAATCAGGCCACCAGCAACTTATCAAAGCGATCCGGTTGGATTGTGATAATGATGCGATTTTGCTCGAAGTTGAACAAGTAGGCGGCATTGCCTGTCACACCGGCAGAGTGCATTGTTTTTTCCAACTGCTGCAAGATGGTCAGTGGCAAACCGTTGAGCCCGTTGTTAAAGATCCCAAAGAGATATACTCATGAGTGATATTCTCAACCAGCTTTATCAGGTTCTGCAACAGCGCAAACAGGCTGATCCTGACAGCTCTTATGTCGCCAGTTTGTATCAGGCAGGCACCGATAAAATCCTCAAAAAACTGGGTGAAGAAGCGACCGAAACGGTGATTGCCGGTAAAAGCGGTGATCGTCAGCAAATTATTTATGAAACCGCCGATCTGTGGTTTCACTCCATGATTTTATTGGCGCATAATAATGTTGAATTACAGGCCGTACTTGACGAACTGGATCGTCGTTTTGGCTTGTCAGGTCTTGAAGAAAAAGCCCGCCGGAGTCCGAAATGAGTGACTGTATTTTTTGTAACATTGTGGCCGGTGATATTCCGTCCAGCAAAGTATACGAAGATGACCAGCTGTATGTTTTTAAGGATATTAATCCAAAAGCTGCCGTGCATTTATTGGTGATCCCCAAGCAACATATTGCCCGGCTGGATCACGCTGATGCCAGTCACGGCGCATTATTGGCGAGCATGTTATTAAAACTTCCTGAACTGGCGGAATCACAAGGCTTGAATAACGGATTCCGTACCATCGTTAATACCGGCCCCGGCGGCGGTCAGGAAGTTGATCATTTACACTTTCATTTGCTGGGCGGCAAAGACTTGCCCGGCTTTCACTAGGAGTAGTCTATGGGTTTCGGTGGCATCAGTGTCTGGCAGTTACTGATCATTCTGGTGATCGTCGTGTTGTTGTTTGGCACCAAAAAGATACGCTCACTAGGCGGTGATTTGGGCAGTGCTATTCGCAGCTTCAAAAGCTCTCTGAAAGAGGGTGAGCAGGATGATGATAAAAAAAATGATCAGCAGTTAAATCATAGTGCTAATGATCATGTGCACGACAACACTGCCCATAAAGAAAAAGACACTGACAAAAGTTAATTGCCGTGTTTGATGTCGGTTTTTGGGAGCTGATTCTCGTCGCGGTCGTCGCGCTGGTGGTGGTCGGTCCTGAAAAACTGCCCAGATTGGCCCGAATTACCGGTCTTTGGCTGGGCCGGGCCAATGCACAGTTACAAACTATCAAAAATGAAATTTCCGCCGAGCTGCGTGCTGAAGAACTCAAACAAGCCCTGGGTAAACCGGATGATTTGCCGGACTTAAACGAAAAAATTGATTTAGACACCCCAGCTGACAAACCCAAAAAGCCAGCCGCTGATATGTCGACTGATGCTGATGAGCAATCTAATGGAAAAAGCTGAACAACAGCCCTTGCTTTCACATTTAGTCGAACTGCGGGATCGGTTATTACGCGGCATACTGGCAATTTTGCTGATTGCTTTGTGTTTATTGCCGTTTGCCAATGATTTATATCTGATTCTATCTGAACCACTGCTCAAACATTTACCAGCCACCAGCAGCATGATTGCCACCGAAGTGGCATCGCCATTTTTGGCACCATTTAAGCTGACCTTAACGACAGCTATGTTACTGGCTATGCCAGTGATGCTTTATCAGCTCTGGGCATTTATCGCCCCCGGGCTTTATCAGCATGAACGGCGAATTGTATTTCCATTGATGTTTGCCAGTACTTTGCTGTTTGCGATGGGAATTTTGTTTGCCTATTTTTTCGTGTTTCCACTGATGTTTGGCTTCTTAACGCAAGCTGCCCCCGAAGGGGTGGCGGTGATGACCGATATCAGCCACTATCTGAATTTTGTGCTGAAATTGTTTTTTGCGTTTGGCCTGGCATTTCAAGTGCCAATCGCGACGTTATTGTTGATTTGGACCGGTGCCAGCAGCGTTGAAAGCTTAAAGGAAAAACGACCTTATGTGATTGTCGGTGCCTTTGTCATTGGTATGTTATTGACACCGCCTGATGTCATTTCCCAAACCCTACTGGCGGTTCCCATGTGGCTGTTATTCGAGCTGGGTTTATTGTGCGCGCGGTTTTTACCGAAATACGCCGCTAAAAATGATGATGGCAAGCCGCCGTCAGAGCAGGCAGATTAATCCTTATAACGCATGCGGGTACCATGCTGTAATGACAAGGTGATTTCATCGGCGCTGAGCGCTTTTGGGAAATAAACACCGGAAATTTTGGCACCGTGAATACTGGCACCTTCCAAACTTTTGCAGGCTCGAAAATCAATCCCCCGCAAGTCAGCTTGCCGAAAATAACAATTCGATAAATCAAGTTTATCGGCTATCAGCCCTTGCAAAGTCATGTGGCGAAAATCACATCCTGTTAAATCGGCAACCTCACCAGATTTAACGCGCTGATTAAATTGATCGATTTGCCCGTCTCGCAGCAAACGATACAGCGGATCATGAGAAATAATCGGCTCAGCCATAAATCACTCAAGCCGTCAAATCAATGGTGCCGCCGGGATTTTGCGGATCAAAACCTTCCGTCGTTAATTCTGCTGCCTCATTAACTACCTGCACATTAGTCAGGGCCGAAGTCGACTGTTCTTGCGCCAATGTCGTATCCGTAGTTTCTGATGTTTGTTGGCTGGTGGTCTGCTGACCGACCTGACGATTTTCGTTATTCAATGGATTGGTCAATGTGGGTTGACCTGCGAATGGGGCGATACCAGGAATTTCCATTTTTAGCTCCTTTCACAAACGTGAATCAGTGTCATTTTAAGCATTGATAAACGCACATTGCAATGTGCTGCGCTCACCATTAAACCGGCATATTTCAATACTTTAATTGTTGTCATCTTAGCACTGGTCAGGTCATTTTTTTGTGATATTGTTGACATACGCTTTATTTTTCGCGGATTAAGGTTGATGCGCTTATTTAAATGTTTGCTGTGCGCTTTGCGAAATAGTTTGCTACTGGGTGGTAGTTTCCTGATCTTTGCATGCCAACCCGCCACTGAACCACCTTTACGCGTTGGCAGTAATGTCTGGTCTGGTTATGAAGCGTTATATCTGGCTCGCGAGCTGGGATATTATCCAGACAATACCGTCGCGTTAAAAGAACTGAGCTCGAGTACCGAGGTGCTGCGTGCATTTCGGCAAGAACAATTGGATATCG
>DASSWO010000096.1:0-6765 GCA_035704795.1 Methylophaga sp.
TTAATATTACGCACGGTAAAGTTAAATTCACCGCCGGTTTTATTAACAATCGACTGTTTCATTTCGGCAACCATTTGCTCAGCCAACTCGCCTTTATCATAAGGCTCGTTCTTTGGCTCCAGGCAGAATTGCGGTTTGTCATCAGCAATACCCGCCTTTGATAACAGCGGCTCTAAATTCAGCTTGTTCTGTTTTGGCGTATTGCCAGGTAATGCTTCCAGCAGATCGGTACGACCAATCAGATCCTGCAAGCTACGCACACCCAATTTTGCCAGCCACTCACGGGTTTCACGGGCAACAAACTGGAAGTAGTTCATAACCATTTGCGGCAAGCCAATAAAGTGCTGAGTACGCAGTTTTTCATTCTGCGTTGCAACACCGGTTGCACAGTTATTCAGATGGCAAATACGCAGGTATTTACAACCCAATGCCACCATCGGACCAGTACCAAAACCAAAGCTCTCAGCGCCCAAAATGGCCGCTTTGACAACATCAAGGCCGGTTTTTAGGCCACCGTCTGTTTGCAGGCGGACTTTGTCACGCAAATCATTGGCACGCAGCGTTTGATGTGCCTCCGACAAGCCTAATTCCCAAGGACCACCCGCATATTTCACTGAAGTCAGCGGGCTGGCACCGGTACCACCGTCATAGCCCGAAATGGTAATCAAATCAGCATAAGCTTTAGCAACACCAGCGGCCACCGTACCGACACCAGCTTGAGATACCAGCTTGACTGATACCAATGCATCCGGATTGACCTGTTTTAAGTCAAAAATCAGCTGCGCCAAATCTTCAATTGAATAAATATCATGATGCGGCGGCGGTGAAATCAGCGTCACGCCCGGCACGGAAAACCGTAACGTGGCAATCATCTGATTGACTTTACCGCCCGGCAACTGACCACCCTCGCCCGGCTTGGCACCTTGGGCGATTTTGATCTGCAACACTTCGGCGTTAACCAGATAATGCGGCGTCACACCAAACCGGCCAGAGGCGATTTGTTTGATTTTTGACACCCGCTCATTACCGAACCGGGCGGGATCTTCACCACCCTCACCTGAGTTAGAGCGTCCACCCAAACGGTTCATTGCAATCGCCAGCGCTTCGTGCGCTTCCGGTGACAAAGCACCTAATGACATGCCTGCACTGTCAAAGCGCTGCAGAATATCACCCACATCTTCAACATCATCAATTGCCAGCGGCTGGTCAGCCAACTTGAGACCCAACAAGTCACGTAGCACCATCGGCTCACGCTCGTTAACCAACGCCGCATAGGCTTTGTAATCCTCGTAGCTGCCGCCCTGCACCGCTTTTTGCAGTGTACCGATAACATCCGGGTTATAAGCATGATATTCACCACCGTGGATGAATTTCAGCAAGCCGCCCTGATCACGTTTCTGACGCTGATTCCAGGCAACTTTCGCGAGGATTAATTGATCCGCATGCAGTTCCTCAAAGCTGGCGCCATTAACGCGACTGGTGGTAGCAGTGAAGCATTTATCAACTACGGCATCGTTCAAACCCACAATTTCAAATAACTGGGCACCCCGATAACTGGCAATGGTGGAAATACCCATTTTAGAGATGATTTTGAACAAGCCCTTGTTAATACCTTTGCGATAGCTGCGGCAAAGATCGGCATGTTTTTTGTCTTTAATTTCGTTGGTAGTTAGCAAATCATTCAAGCAAGCGTAAGCCAGGTACGGATAAATTGCCGTTGCACCATAACCGAGCAATACAGCGAAATGATGTGAGTCACGTGCCGTCGCAGTTTCAACGATTAAATTGGCATCACAACGCAGACCTACTTTGATCAAATGCTGATGCACTGCGCCAGTTGCTAATAAAGCATTGATCGGTAACTGCTCTTGCGTCAGAACGCGATCGCTGAGTATTAACACCACATGTTCATTACGTACAGCTTGTTCAGCTTCTGCACACAATGCATCAATTGCTGATTCTAAGTCGCCATTGGCGTCATAGCTCAAAGCCAAACGATAGGTTTTATATTCGGCATTGGCTTCACCGAGCGCCAATATGTCTTCAAAAACCTTGTCTGATAATACGGGTGAATCCAGCACCACGCGTTGGGCATGATCTTCACCTTCTTCAAACAGATTACGCTCTTCACCAATGCAGGTTTCCAGCGACATAACAATGTTTTCACGCAGCGGATCAATCGGTGGATTGGTGACCTGCGCAAACTGCTGACGGAAATAGTCATACAAAGAACGCTGTTTTTTGGACATGACCGCAAACGGCGAATCATCACCCATCGAACCGGTCGCTTCCTGACCGGCCTCGCCAAGTACACGAATCACCTGATCCCGCTCTTCGAAGCTGACACCAAACATTTTTTCGTAAACGGCAAACTCATCGCCAGTCAACTCAACACTGGCATCAGCACCTTTTTTGTCGGTGATACGTTGCAGATTGTCATCCAGCCATTGCCGATAAGGCTGAGCAGATTTCAGCATCTGGTTAATATCTTCCGGCATCAGCAGTTGGCCGGTCTGGGTATCTACTGCCAGCATTTGACCTGGTTTCAGACGACCTTTAGCAACCACGTCTTCAGGCTGGTAGTTATAAACACCAACTTCAGATGCCAGTGTGATATGCCGATCTTTAGTAATGACATAACGCGCCGGACGCAGACCATTTCGGTCCAGCGTACAAGCGGCATAACGACCATCGGTGATAACGACACCAGCCGGACCATCCCACGGCTCCATATGCATGGAGTTGTAGTCATAGAACGCTTTCAGGTCGTCGTCCATGGTCGGATCATTTTGCCAGGCTGGTGGAATCAGCAAACGCATGGCACGGAACATATTGACGCCGCCCGCCAGCAGGGCTTCCAGCATATTATCCATACTGGAAGAGTCAGAGCCGGTAGTACCGACCAATGGCCGGATATCTTCCATATTATGGATTAACGAAGTGGCAAATTTGGCACCGCGCGCCAGCGCCCAGTTACGGTTACCTTGCACGGTATTAATTTCACCATTGTGTGCCAGAAAACGGAATGGCTGCGCCAGGCGCCATTGCGGCCAGGTGTTGGTAGAGAAACGCTGATGGAACACACAGATAGCGGTTTCCATGCGTTTGTCATTAAGATCCGTATAAAACACCGGCAGATAAGACGGCATGACCAGACCTTTATACGACACCACTTGTGAAGACATGGTCGGCACATAGAAATCGGTGTCGTCGACTAATGCTTTTTCGGCCTGACGACGAGCGATATAAAGATTCCGCTCAAATGCACCATCATCCATATTAGATGCAGCATTGATGAATACGTGGCGCATAGTCGGCAACGAACGCATCGCTTCTTCACCACAAGCAGATTTCGGATCGACGGGAATATCTCGCCAGCCAACCACTTGCAGACCTTGATTTGCGAGTTTTTCGTTGACAATTTGTTGCGCGGCTTTCGCCTTACTTTCATTTGTCGACAAAAACACCACACCCACGGCGTAGCGCTCAGCCAATTCAAAATTGAGCTCTTTGGCGATAGCGCGGAAAAAACTGTCGGGTTTTTTCAACAACAAACCACAACCGTCACCGGTTTTGCCATCGGCACCAATCGCACCACGATGGGTCAAATTTCCCAGCGCTTCAATGGCTGTTTCGACTAACCAATGACTTGGCTTGCCGTCCATTTGTGCAATCAAACCGAAGCCGCAGTTATCGCGTTCAAATTCGGGCCGGTAAAGGCCTTGTGTTAATTCTGTTGGCTGACTCACGTCTATACCTTCATCGTCTGTTAACGCCGTTGCGCAACCCCTCCGGTTGAACCGGCGCAGCTTGTCAAAACTGAGGGGGCATCGCCTAAAACACGGCAGAATAGATCATCAAGTATATCCATTCAGTCCGCACCGTTCAATTATCGCTGCAATGTTAAGACACTTTTAATCACGTTAAATTTTCCTATTTTCAATAAACTAGCTAAAATGCACTGCTTTTTCTCAGACAGACAAGACTGATTATGAGCAAAGCGATTATCGGGGTCGTCATGGGCAGCAATAGTGACTGGCCCGTCATGCAAAAAGCCGTTGCGCAACTCGACGCTTTCGGTGTTCCCTATGAGACCCAGGTGGTCTCGGCACACCGCACCCCAGATCTGCTGACCGAATACGCGAAAACTGCGCAGCAAAAAGGCCTGCAATGCATTATTGCCGGCGCGGGTGGCGCAGCGCATTTGCCCGGTATGCTGGCGGCCAATACCACTGTCCCGGTGCTGGGCGTACCGGTACCGTCGCGTTATCTGAAAGGTCAGGATTCATTACTGTCGATAGTACAAATGCCCAAGGGTATTCCGGTCGCGACGTTTGCGATTGGCGAAGCGGGCGCGGCCAATGCCGCCTTATTTGCCATTGCCATGCTCGCCAATCACGATAATGCGCTGTCTGCCAAACTAGAACAATTCCGTAAAGATCAGCATCAATCCGTACTGGATATGACGCTGCCACCTCAAGAATAAAAGGATAACCATGATTTTACCCGGTGCAACCTTAGGCATGTTGGGTGGCGGTCAACTGGGCCGGATGTTCACCACCGCAGCACAAACCTTGGGCTATAAAGTGATCGTGCTGGATCCGGATAAAGACAGCCCGGCAGGCATTATTGCCGATCAACATATTTGCGCGGCCTACGATGATGAAAACGCGTTGACCACATTAGCGGCGCAATGTGCTGCGATTTCCACAGAATTTGAGAACATTCCGGCAACAACGCTGGCATTTTTAGAACAGCGCACCATCGTGCATCCGTCATCACAAGCACTGGCAAAAACCCAAAACCGTAATGTCGAAAAGAACTTTATCCGCAGCCAGGGCATTGACACCGTGCCATTTATCAGCATCTACCGGCGCGAAGATCTGACTAAAGCTGCTGAGAAAATTCAGTTTCCAGCTATCTTAAAGGTCGCCACTTTTGGCTACGACGGTAAGGGGCAGGTTGTTTGCCAGGATCTCGACGCGGCTTATGCTGCTTTTGACAGCCTGGACCAAAAAGAATGTGTGCTGGAACAACGCATCGATTTACAACGGGAAATTTCTGTCGTGCTGGCACGCAGCGAATCCGGTGAAATCAACGCCTTTCCGGTCGCTGAAAATGTTCATATAAACGGTATTTTGCACAGCACACGCGTGCCCAGCAACGCCGCAGAAGAACTGACCCAGGCCGCCATTGATAAAGCCAGCAAAATTGCTGAAGGCCTGAATTATGTTGGCACCCTGGCTGTCGAGTTTTTTATCTCCCAGCAAGATGAGGTCATTGCCAATGAAATCGCGCCGCGGCCCCATAATTCAGGCCATTACACGCTGGATGCCTGCCCGACCTCACAGTTTGAGCAACAGGTAAGAATGCTTTGCGGTTTACCCAGCGGTGATGTCAGGCTGCAATCCCCGGTAGTGATGTTTAACCTGCTCGGAGATGTCTGGGGCCAATCACAACCACGCTGGGACAAATTATTGGCTGAGCCCAATATCAAACTGCACTTATATGGCAAAAAAGCCGCCCGGCCGGGTCGGAAAATGGGTCATTTTAATGTGTTGGCTGATAACACTGAGAAAGCTATGCAGCAAGCTGAGCAAGTGTTCACTGCGCTGCAAGCCAATTAATGGCAAGCGTTCGCATTCAGTACTGCACGCAATGCCGCTGGTTACTGCGTGCTGCATGGATGGCACAAGAGCTGTTAACGACTTTTGATGGTGAAATCAGCGAACTGACACTGGTGCCTGCAAGCGGCGGCCAATTTACCGTTACTGCTAATGATCAAACTGTCTGGGATCGTAAGACTGAAGGTCGCTTTCCCGATATAACCGAACTAAAGCAACGTCTGCGGGACATTATCGCCCCGCAGCAGGATCTGGGTCACGCTGACCGTAAAACCGATTAAGCCGATTCAACCTTCTCACTGAAGCCACAATCTTTTTGCGGGCAAACCTTTTCGGTGCCTTTGCTTTTAGTGGTCTTAATGGTCAGGATCGGCCACTTACAATTCGGGCAAGCTTCTTTGAGCGGCTCATTCCACAACGCATAATCACATTTCGGGTATGCCGAGCAGGAATAAAACACTTTGCCGCGCCGGGATTTGCGGGTCAGTATTTCACCTTTTTCGCACTGCGGACAATCGACACCGGTATTCGCCGGTTGCTCCAACGACTCGATATGTTTGCATTTCGGATAGCTGCTGCAACCGATAAATTTACCGTATTTGCCGATGCGGTAAATTAAATCAGACTCACACTGCGGACACTGGCGGCCTTCGACTTTTTCCGGCTCACTGGCAGTGGTTTCTTCGCCATTGATGTTACGGGTGTAATCACATTCCGGATAACCGGTACAGCCGATAAAACGGCCACTGCGGCCTAAACGACTGGATAGCTGCTTGCCACATTTCGGGCAATTTTCATCCATCAGTTCCTGAGTCACATCACTGCGTTGGACTTCTTTGTCTTTGGTTTCGACCTGCTCTTTAAACGGTCCCCAGAAATTACGCAGCAGCGGGATCCATTCTTCTTCGCCACGCGACACCGCATCCAGTTCATCTTCGAGTTTGGCGGTAAAGCTGTAATCAACATAACGGGTGAAATGCTCGACCAGAAACTTACCGACTACACGACCGACATCGGTGGGATGGAACCGTTTGGTAACCAACTCCACATATTCACGCTGTAACAGCGTCGAAATAATGCTGGCATAGGTCGATGGCCGGCCAATATCATGTTCTTCAAGGCTGCGTACCAGACTGGCTTC
>DASSWO010000143.1:0-10622 GCA_035704795.1 Methylophaga sp.
TCAGGCTATAGAAAACGCCATCAGTCAGTTGCAAAGTGACTATAAACGCATTTATTACACAGGCATTTTCCATGAGCGTCGCGCGCGTTTTATGCTGTCACAACCGATGTCGCGGTCGTTTGCCTATGATTATTTTATTAAAGCACTGGAATGTTATCAGCAGGCTGAACAAATGCGTCCAGAGCACAATGACGAAGCCATTTTGCGCTGGAATAGTTGTGTACGAACCATTGGTCGCGAAAAACTGGAACCCGTTTCAGAACATGATCATGTATTAATGAGCCGGGAGAGCTGATGGCCCTGTTACAAGTAAAAAAACGCCTGATGGCGTTGGCGGGCATGGTGTTGTCACTGTATTTACTGTTGCATATGTGCAGTAATCTCAGCTTTATCAGTCCGCCGGCTTTTAATGATTTTTACGCATTCTATAACCAGCCACTGATTCGCTGGCCATTGTGGCTGCTGGTATCGGCAGCCTTATTGCTGCATGTGATTGTGGCGATTCAAATTCGTTTGCATAACGCTAAAGCCCGACCGGTTGCCTATCGTCACCGGCAGCATCATTGGATACCCGCATGGTTGGTATCAACCGTTATCACGCTGATTTTGCTATTTATTATTTGGCATATGGCACAGATGTGGTCGTTTACTGGACCTGATATTTACCGTCAAACGCAGCTTCTGTTTACCAGTGGTTGGCAACTGTTTATCTATCTCGCCGGGCTTGGTTTGACGGCTTTGCATTTGTGGCATTCGCTACCGAATGTTCTACAAACGCTGGGTAAAACCTCAAAACAATATTTATGGTTGAGCACTGCACTGGTGGTGCTGTTAACCGCCGGTTTTGCAGTAGTACCGGTGATGGCATTTTGGAGCGTGCAATGAGCGACGACATTCAACTCGACGGTCAATGTCCCAAAGGGCCGCTGGATCAACGCTGGACGCAGCATAAATATAATCTGCGGATCGTTAGTCCCGCCAATCGTAAACATTATCGGGTTATTGTTGTCGGCACCGGTCTTGCCGGCGCGTCGGCTGCAGCGTCGCTTGCTGAAATGGGCTATCAGGTCAAAACCTTTTGTTATCAGGATAGCCCGCGCCGCGCGCACAGTATTGCCGCACAAGGCGGGATCAATGCCGCCAAAAACTATCATAATGATGGTGACAGTGTATGGCGGCTGTTTTACGACATGATTAAAGGCGGTGATTTTCGGGCCCGCGAATCCAATGTGTTCCGGCTGGCTGAACTGAGCACGTCGATTATCGATCAGGCGGTGGCGCAGGGCGTACCGTTTGCCCGGGAATACAGTGGTTATCTGGCTAACCGGTCATTTGGCGGCGCGCAGGTTTCACGAACATTTTATGCCCGTGGTCAAACCGGTCAGCAATTATTGCTCGGCGCTTATCAGGCGATGAGCCGGCAAATCGCTGAAGGTCATATCACGCATTTTTCCCGTACTGAAATGCAGGATTTGATCATGATTGATGGTCAGGCCAAAGGTATTATTGCCCGCGATTTACTGACCGGTGAGTTAACCAGCCATCTGGCTGATTGTGTGTTGCTATGTACCGGCGGTTATGGCAATGCCTATTATTTATCAACCAATGCCAAGGGCTGTAATACTTCAGCGATTTGGCGGGCGCACAAACATGGCGCTTTGTTTGCTAATCCCAGTTTTACCCAAATCCATCCGACTTGTATTCCGCAGCATGGTGAATTGCAGTCAAAACTGACTTTGATGAGTGAATCATTGCGTAACGATGGCCGTATCTGGGCACCGAAAAATCCCGCCGATTGTGGCCGTGATCCGCGCGAGATTCGGGAGCAGGATCGTGATTATTTTCTGGAACGCATGTATCCGGCATTCGGTAATCTGGTGCCACGGGATATTGCCTCTCGGGCAGTTAAACATATCTGCGATGAAGGCCGCGGCGTTGGCCATGAAATCAATGGCCAGAAACTGGGTGTTTATCTGGATTTTGCTGATGCCATTAAAGAGCAGGGCAGCGCAGCGATTAACGAAAAATACGGCAATCTGTTTGATATGTATCAACGGATAACCGCTGAAGATCCGACACAGGTGCCGATGCGTATTTATCCGGCCGTGCATTACACCATGGGCGGTCTGTGGGTCGATTACAATCTGATGACGACTATTGATGGTTTATTTGCCGGTGGCGAAGCTAACTTTTCAGATCACGGTGCCAATCGTTTGGGAGCCAGTGCTCTGATGCAGGGACTTGCTGATGGTTATTTTATTTTACCGGCGACGGTTTCGGATTATTTAGCACGGCAAAAGCCGCTGGCCGATGATGATTATCCAGAAGTAGCGAAGGCCATGGGCCAGGTCACTGACCGATTGAGATTATTGCTCAATGCGCCTGAGCCGAAACACACGCCCGATTATTTCCATCGTCAATTGGGCCAGATCTTATGGGATAACTGTGGTATGGCGCGAAATGCCGGGGCATTAAAAAATGCGCTGGGTGATATTAAAACGCTGCGGCAGCAATTCTGGCGCGAGTTGAAAGTGACCGGCAGTGATAAACAATTAAATCAGACCCTGGAACGGGCAGGCCGGGTGGCTGATTTTATGGAACTGGCTGAATTGATGTGCCTCGATGCTTTGCAACGAGAAGAATCTTGCGGCTGTCATGCACGTGTTGAGCATTTAACACCTAACGGCGAAGTGCAACGCCGCGATATTGATTTTTCTTATGTTTCTGCCTGGCGTTATAGCGGCAACGTTAGCGAACCGATCTTGGTCAAAGAGCCGTTACATTTTGATTTTGTCAGTCCCGGCATACGGAATTACCAATGAATTTTATTTTGCATATCTGGCGTCAGACAAATCCGCAGGAAACGGGCGAATTTGTTCGTTACCAACTGGATGTCGCCGAAGATTCATCGTTTCTGGAAATGCTCGATGCACTTAATGAGCATTTAATCGAAACCGGTGAACAACCGGTGGCGTTCGATCATGATTGCCGCGAGGGTATTTGTGGCAGTTGTAGTCTGGTCATTAATGGTGAGCCGCATGGCCGGCATAAAGCCACCACCAGTTGCCAGCAATATATGCGTGATTACCGTGACCACAATGAATTGTGGATTGAACCCTGGCGGGCGGCCGCGTTTCCGGTTATTAAAGATTTGGTCGTCGATCGCAGCGCCTTTGACCGGATTATTCAAGCCGGTGATTATATTCCAGTGCGTACTGGGGCAGCGCCGGAGGCCAATACTCAACCAGTTGCCAAACAAGTGGCGGATAAAGCCTTTGATGCTGCAACCTGTATTGGCTGTGGCGCCTGTGTGGCAGTCTGCCCTAATGCGTCTGCGACTTTATTTATTGCTGCTAAAGTCAGTCATTTGTCCAGCCTGCCGCAAGGGCAGCTGGACAAAAAGCGACCGGCAAAAATGTTGGCCCGAATGGAAGCCGAGGGCTTTGGTAGCTGCAGTAATTACCGCGAGTGCGAGCGGGTCTGCCCAAAACAAATCCGCACTGATACCATCAGTAAAATGAATAAGCTGCTTTACCAAGGTTGAGCGTTTATTCCGGTTTAACGAATTTCAGGGTCATCCGGTCGCTTTCGCCGATTTGACGGTATTGAGCCTTATCGGCGTCATCGACGCGCAAGTTAGGCAGCAGACTCCACACCCCATTGGGATGATCAGTGTCATCGGCTGGATTGGCATTAATATCGGATTTGGCAGCTAGCTTAAAGCCGGCTTTTTCAGCCAGATCAATGACTAAGGTTTCGGTCAAATAACCGGATTTTTTCATGGTTGCCATATCGGTACCCGGTTTAGCGCGATGATCAGTGACGCCGAGAATGCCGCCCGGTTTGAGGGCCTTAAACATAGCGTCAAAGGCACTGTTAGCGACATCAGCTTGTACCCAGTTATGCACATTACGAAAGGTCAGCACGGCATCAAGAGAATTGTCTTTGGCAATTTGCCAATGACCGGGGCCAAACTCGACAACTTCAACTTCATCAAACCATTCAGGGTTCATGGTCAGCCAATCGTTATAAGATTGGCGCAGATTCATTCGCCATTCCGGTCCCATATCAGCGGGAAATCCTGCGGCAATGAATTGGCCATTACCTTGTTTTAACCACGGCGCCAGAATTTCGGTATACCAGCCTTTACCGGGCCAGATTTCGGCAACTCGCATATCAGCGTTGATACCAAAAAACTGTAATGTCGCCTGTGGATTTCGATAGCTGTCCCGGGCAACATTTTCGCTGTTGCGCTGGTCACTATTAATAATGTTTTGCAGCGACTCATCGGCGTAAGCAGCAGATGGCAAAGTCAGCACAACACTCATGCTTAGCAAAAATGATTTGAATAATGTGTTCATGATGTATTCCTGTATTTAGGGTTAACTTGTCCATTCCGACCCGTGATTTGAAAAATAGTTTGCGCTTTTCATTTGTCATCCGGTGGGAGAGCAGGTAGCTTTATGAAAAGAAATTTCTGCGCCAGCAGGGAATACGCTTGTACTCAGCTTTGCTGTGCTGGCGTTGATAACTGGAGAATACCGCAGCAACATGAATGACCAAAAAACACCGCTTTATATAGCCCTTATCAGTATCCACGGGTTGATCCGCGGAGAAGATCTGGAACTGGGTCGTGACGCCGATACCGGTGGCCAGATATTGTATGTTTTGGAATTGGCTCAGGCACTGTCTGAGCAGCCGCAAGTCGCGAAAGTAGAATTAATTACCCGGCGCGTGGAAGATGCCGCTGTTGCCGATGATTATGCTGTTGCCCAAGAAACCATTAACGACAAGCTCAGCATTATTCGCATAGAAGCCGGTCCACAGGGCTATTTACCCAAGGAACAACTTTGGGAACATCTCGACAGCTTTGCTGACAATCTGGTCAGCTATTTTCGCCATCAAAGCCAGTTACCGACACTGCTGCACAGTCACTATGCTGATGCCGGTCTGGTGGGCGCGCATGTTGCCAACCAACTGGGGATTGCCCTGATTCATACCGGACATTCTTTAGGCCGGGTCAAACGCCGGCGACTGTTGGCCAGTGGGGTAGATACCACTCAATTGGAATTACTTTACAACATGGGGCGGCGCATTGAAGCTGAAGAAATCACCCTGGCGACTGCCGAGCAGGTGATTACCAGTACTCATCAGGAAATCGAAGAACAATACGAGTTATACGATCATTATCAGCCGGAAAAAATGCGTGTCATTCCACCGGGCACCAATGTGCAGCAATTTATCCCGCCACGCGGAGACGAGCAGCATACCGAACTTTACGAGACTTTGACGCGTAGTCTGACAGAACCGGATAAACCATTGATTCTCGCTCTGTCCCGGCCCGATAAACGTAAAAATATTGTCGGGTTGATGACCGCTTTTGGTGAAAGCAAAGAACTGCAACAATTGGCCAATTTGCTGATTATTGCCGGTAATCGTGATGATATTGAAGATTTGGAAAATGGCGCCCGCGAGGTGTTTCAGGAATTGCTAGTGGCCATGGATCGTTATGATTTATATGGCAAATTAGCAATGCCCAAACACCATCGCCGGGATCAGGTTGCCCAGATTTATCGGATCGCAGCAGCCAGTGGCGGCGTATTTGTGAATCCAGCATTGACCGAGCCTTTTGGCTTGACCTTGATTGAAGCAGCGGCCAGTGGTTTACCGATCGTTGCCACAGAAGATGGTGGCCCGCGCGATATTATGAGCAATTGTCAGAATGGGGAACTGATCGATCCGCTGGAAACCAGCACTATCAGTGCTGCGATCCTGGCTTTACTGAAAGACAAATCCCGCTGGCTGCAATGCCAGCAAAATGGCCTGAAAGGTGTGCATGCCCATTATTCATGGCAAGCACATGCACAGCGTTATCTGGAACTCATTGAGCCGATTGCACTGCGTAATGGCGAATTAGTGCAGCCAACGCCATTACGCGGTCTGTCGCGTATTGAACGGGCGATGGTCAGTGATTTAGATTTAAACCTGCTCGGAGATGAGGCGTCTTTAAAACGGTTAATGGCTTTAATGCGTGAACATCGCAAAACAACCAAATTTATCATCGCGACCGGCCGGCGTTTGGATCAAGCGCTGAAATTGATGAAAAAACACGGCATTCCCGAACCAGATATTTTGATCACGAGCTCTGGCAGTGAAATTTATTACGCGCCAAAACTGACGCCGGATACCGCCTGGGCCAAGCATATTGATCATCTTTGGCAACCGCACAAAATCCACCAATTACTGGATAATTTGCCCGGACTAAGCCGTCAGTCCAAAAAAGAACAGAGTCAGTTCAAACTCAGCTACTACATTGATCCACAGCAAATTAATTTAGAAGACATTAAAAGGCTGCTGCATCGCGAAGAACAATCAGTACATGCGCAGATGGCATTTGGTCAGTTTCTGGATATTTTGCCATTGCGGGCATCTAAAGGGATGGCATTGCGCTATGTTGCCGATCGCTGGCAACTGCCTCTGGAGCAGATATTTGTCGCCGGTGGCAGTGGCGCTGATGAAGATATGATGCGTGGCAACACACTGGCAGCCGTGGTGGCTAATCGGCATCATGAAGAGTTATCACAACTCGATGATACCTCGCATATTTATTTTGCCAAAGCCGCTTATGCTGACGGCATTCTCGAAGCGCTGGCGCATTATCAATTTTTTGAAAAAACATTGCAGGATAGCCGCACCGTATGAGCGAACGTCTATTAGTATGTACGGATATGGATCGCACCGTGATCCCCAATGGTATTCAACCTGAGCATCCGCAAGCCAGGCGGCGATTTCGGGCTTTTTGCCAACTGGATAATGTGTTGTTAGTTTATGTTACTGGCCGTCACAGGCAACTGGTGGAAAAAGCGATTCGCAGTTATCAACTGCCGGCACCGGACTATGTGATTTCTGATGTCGGTACCAAAATTTATCAGCATCAACAAGGATGGCATGAGCTGAGCAGTTGGAAAACAGAAATCGACAAAGATTGGCGCGGTTGCAGCCATCAGGATCTGAAACAAATACTTAAAGGCATCAAAGGCCTCAAATTACAGGAACTGAGCAAGCAAAACACCCATAAACTCAGTTATTACCTGCCGCTCTATCAGGACAAAACGCCGGTCATCAATACCATGCAGCATCGCCTGCAAGTGGAAGGGATCGAAGCCTCTGTCATGTGGAGTATTGATGAGTTAACCAATGTCGGTTTGATCGATGTATTACCCAAACACGCAACCAAGCTGCACGCTATTGAGTTTTTACAGGCGCAACTGGGTTATCAACATGATGAAGTCATTTTTGCCGGCGATAGTGGTAACGATATGCCGGTCCTGGCGAGCCAGATGCAATCGATTCTGGTTAATAATGCCAGTGCTGAAATCAAATCCCTGGCGTATCAGTTGGCCAGCGATGGCGGACAGTTGGAACAGCTTTATATTGCCCGCAATGAGGGGCCTTTAGGTATGAATGGTAACTACAGTGCGGGTGTATTGCAGGGTATTTGGCATTTTGCCCCGGCATTTCGGCAGGCCTTACAAACGGAGACATTGTATGACTGAGTCAGCCAGGCTGGCCGTGTTTGGCGAAGCCTTGTTTGATTGTTTTGCTGATCAGCAAAAATTGGGCGGCGCACCATTTAATGTTGCCTGGCACTTACAGGCTTTTGGCGATGCGCCGCAATTTATTTCCCGGGTTGGTGATGATGCGCTGGGTCAGCAGATTAAAAATGCAATGCAGCAATGGGGGATGGATCTGACGGCTTTGCAAACCGATACGAACCGGCCAACCGGCACGGTTAATGTGAGTTTAAAAGGCAGTGAACCGCATTATGAAATAAGTGATAATGCTGCTTACGATTATATCGACAAAGCCATGCTCCCGGCCTTACGCAATGATGTAATTGTCTATCACGGCAGTTTGGCGCTCCGCCATTCCAATAACCACGAAGTACTGGCGCATTTGGTAAATGCGCCATCTGTATCGGTGTTTGTCGATGTTAATTTACGTGCGCCATGGTGGGAAAAAGAAAGTCTGTTTGCCTCACTGGAACGGGCGCGCTGGGTCAAGCTTAACGCAGATGAATTGGCCGAACTGGGCTTTCAATCCGCGGATTTGTTGCAGGACATGATCCGTATGCAAACCAACTTCCAGTTAGAACAATTAATCGTCACCCGTGGTGAACAGGGCGCTATTGTGCGTTGTAATGACGGTCAGGTGTATGAGTTTCCGCCTAGCACAGCCGATAAAGTTGCCGATACGGTAGGTGCCGGTGATGCGTTCTCAGCGATGTATTTACACGGCTTATTGCACGGTTGGCCAGTGACACAAATTTTGCCCAAGGCGCAGGCATTTGCTGCTGCAGTGGTGGGTTTGCAGGGTGCATTTACCGATGATGTGACCTTTTACCAGCCGTTTTCTCAATAATTGCCTGACTACTTATGTATGAACAACAATCGCATTCGCTGTTAAATGCCATCCTGAATCAGATTGAGCCGGAATTTACCCGGGTCGATTTACGCTATTTTTATACCCGGTTGGGTGCTAATTTTTACGCCATTCATTCACTGTTTGACAAGCTCTATGGCAAACGCCCGGATTTTGCCGAGCAGGCGCAGCGGTTGGTGGAAACCATGGCCCGGCAATATATCAACCGGCCGGAAAACCTGCGGCAGCGGGACATTGAACGCGAGCAGGACTTTAACTGGTTCCTGAGTCAGAAATGGGTCGGTATGGCCATGTATGCCAATGGCTTTGCCAAAGATCTCAATGGGATGCGTGCGCATTTGCATTATTTTCAGGATCTTGGCGTTAACTTGCTGCATGTCATGCCAATCATGCGTTGCCCGGAGGGTAAAAGTGACGGCGGTTATGCGGTCAGTGACTTTCGGCAAATCGATCCGCGGGTCGGTAATCTCGAAGATTTACGCAATTTAGCTGCCGATATGCGCCAGCGGGATATGCTGCTGGTATTAGATGTGGTGCTCAATCACACCTCAGATCAGCATGAATGGGCAGAAAAAGCTAAAGCTGGTGATTCCCCATATCTCGATTATTACTACACCTTTGAAAACCGTCATGTGCCGGATATGTTTGAGCAAAGCATGCCGGAAGTTTTTCCGGAAACAGCGCCCGGTAATTTTACCTGGAATGAAGAAATGCAGCGCTGGGTGATGACAGTGTTTAATGACTACCAGTGGGATTTGAATTACAGCAACCCTGCGGTATTTATTGAAATGCTCGATATTATTCTTTTCTGGGCCAATCAGGGTGCTGATATTGTCCGCCTCGATGCGGTGGCTTTTTTATGGAAAAAAATCGGCAGCGCCTGCCAGAATGAGCGGGAAGCACATCTAATTTTGCAATTGCTCAAAGACTGCTGTCAGGTCACGGCGCCGGGTGTGTTATTTATCGCTGAGGCGATTGTTGCACCGGTCGAAGTGATTAAATATTTCGGTGAAGATGCAGTCAATGCCAAAGAATGCGAAATCGCTTACAACGCCACGTTTATGGCACTGATGTGGGATGCGGTGGCCACTAAAAATGCCCGGTTGCTCAATCAGGGTATAAAAAGTTTGCCAGTGAAACTGGAACGTGCCACCTGGCTTAACTATATTCGTTGCCATGATGATATCGGTTTGGGGTTTGATGACAGGGATATTGCTCAAGTCGGTTATGAGCCAGCAGATCATCGTAAGTTTTTGATTGATTATTTTACCGGCAAGTATGTTGATTCACATGCGCGCGGCGTGCCGTTCGGGCAGAACGATAAAACCGGCGATACCCGTATTTCCGGTTCCTTGGCTTCGTTAGTGGGGCTGCAACATGCCATTGAAAGCAAAGATACACAATCGATTGAAGATGCGATAAACGTCATCTTATTGCTGCACAATTTGATTTTGTCTTTTGGTGGTCTGCCATTACTGTATTACGGCGATGAGATCGGCACCACCAATGATGAGAGCTACAAAACGGATCCGGTGAAAATGGACGATTCACGTTGGGTGCATCGGCCGTTTATTGACTGGCAGAAAGCCGAGCTACGACATACACCGGGCACTGTGGAATATGCGATATTCAGCCATTTAAAAACCATGATTGCCGTGCATAAAGAGCTGGATGCCTTTGCCGATTTTAATAATCGTGAATTACTTGAGGTAAAAAATCCGCATTTGTTTGTGTTTGAACGCTATCACATTCAAAAACCCAGTGAGCGGGTACTGTTGGTCAGTAATTTTGACCAACAGCTACAGACATTAGATATGGATGATTTAAGACGTTGGGCGACGCCGCAGGATGGACAGCTAATTGATGCCGTAACCGGCAAAAGTCCTGAACAGTTCGACAGCTCACTGATTATTCCGGGCTTTGGATTTTATTGGCTTGTTGAGCAGTAATCAGCGCACACATTTGCCGGTATCACAGGTCTTATCGCGGCCCATAAGACGACCAATTGGATGTCTTAATCTGGCAAATAATCGATAACCGGTATCGGTAAACCAGCGAATCAACGGCCAGCGCAATATTTGGATCCAGCGATGGGCATCAACCAATGCCCAAGCTTTGGCCGTGACATCCAAGCCATAAATCATACTGCCGTCAGCCAGCTGGCCATGTAACGCGCGATC
>DASSWO010000066.1:0-2909 GCA_035704795.1 Methylophaga sp.
AATATTAATACAAGCAATGGCAATAAACTTGTGATTACCGGCAGCGACAGTCATGACCACGGTGGCCATCAGCAAAGCGGTCGTTAAATTATCGGCAACAGGAGAGATGAAAAAAGCCATCATACCGGTCAGCCAGAACACACTGCGAAGACTAAATCCCTGATTGACCATCCAGCCACGGATACCATCAAACACACCGCGTTCACCCATGGTATTAATGAAGGTCATCGCCGCCAGTAAAAACAGGAATAATTCAGCGTATTCCAATAAGTTATGGCGGATCATGGTGGCGGCGGTGTCGTGAAACACCGGATCGCTTTGTTGAGCGTAGATGACAGCGATCAACGCCCAAATCAGACCGGCAGCGACAATCACCGGTTTGGATTTACGCATATGGATTTCTTCTTCGAGAATGACCAATGCGTAAGCGACAAAGAAAATCGCCAGTGCTGCAAAGCCGACCCAGTGTCCTGTCAAATCCAGCAAGGCAACTGAAACCTCAGCAGCTTGACCTGAAACCGGCAATGTTAATAAACCGAAAAAAAATGCCCAATGCACACCGGAAAGGGCGCGCAGCCCTGAAAAATGGATCATCGTCGAACCTTGTCGCTGGCTGAAAAGCGCCTAATCATACGCCGAGATCCGGGAATGGCAAGTAACTAATCGGTGACGCTGTTATAAAACCCTTCAGATGCATCAGTCACCAGATCAAACACATCATCAAAACCTTGGGGGCCGCCATAATAAGGGTCCGGCACGTCGTGTTCTGGCCGGCCTTTGGCATAGTTTAGAAATAATTGCACTTTATGTTGATGTTCTGCTGGACAAGCATGCTGCAAAATCTTCAAATTTTCGCTATCCATCGCCAGGATATAGTCAAAGTTTTCAAAATCGTCATTGGAAAATTTGCGGGCGCGGATAAACGATAAATCAATGCCCCGTTGCCGGGCGGTTTGCTGGGCCCGGCTATCAGGTGGTTCACCGACATGATATGCATGGGTGCCGGCAGAATCGATCTCAAATTGATTCAAGCTGTTTTTTTGCTTGAGTAAATGAATAAACACACCCTCTGCAGTAGGTGAACGACAAATATTGCCCATGCAGACAAACAGCACTCTGATTTTGCGCATTGTTAACCTTTTACTTCTGATAATAATTGATTGGTCATGGCTTCAGCCTGACCCAGATAACCGCCGCCAAACAAGTTGAGATGGTTAAGAATATGATAAAGATTGTAGAGCGTTTTTCGCACCCGGTAACCGCTATCGATGGGGCGAATATTCCGGTAAGCAGCATAAAAATCACTGCCAAAATTGCCGAATAATTCGGTCATCGCCAAATCAGCTTCGGCGTCACCATAGTAGCAGGCCGGATCAAAAATCACCGGTTGCCCCTGGGCATCGACTGCAGCATTTCCGCCCCATAAATCACCGTGTAATAAAGATGGGTGTGGTGAATGATCACTAAAAAACGCCGGAACCTGTTCAATCAAACGTTCACCATTTTTCTGCAAACTGCCGGCAAAACCGCGGTGAGCAGCCAATTGGTATTGATGGTTTAGCCTCTGATGCTGGTAGAAATGCACCCAATCATTTTGTCGATCATTGGGCTGCGGTGTACTGCCAATGGTGTTATCCATCGACCAGCCAAAATACGGCTGCGCAGCAGCATGCATTCCTGCCAGTTGCTCGCCGAGCAAACCAGCAGCTTTACCGCGTAAGCCGCTTAGTGGGACATATTCCAGTACCAGAAAACTGTCACTTCCGGTACGGCCATGACAAATGACTTTGGGCACTTTCACGGCATTAATAGCCGCTATTTCCTGCAAGCCTTGCGCTTCGGCGGCAAACATATCGCTGAGCTCAGGCTGATTCACTTTGACAAAAAACTTTCCGGCCGTCGTATTGAGCTGATAAGCGCTATTAATACAGCCACCCCCAATACTTTGGCTGTCAAAGGGCTGACAATTTTCGCCAGTCGCTAATTCGATTTCGGTAATAATTGCTGCTAAATCTGCCATATTATTGCTTCCGATTCCGCACATAAGTTGGTCACTAAGACATGATAAGCTGTGAAAAAAATTTGCCAAGCTGACAGGAGTTACCGGATGTCTACAGTTACCCCCTTAAATCCCAAACAACGTGTGGCGGCAAGCGCCGCAGAAATGGTTGAAAATGGCATGATAGTTGGCCTCGGCACTGGTTCGACGGCAAATTTATTTATCGATGCTTTGGCCAGTCGCAGTCGTGAAGAAGAGCTGCAACTACGCGTGGTGGCAAGTTCGGTGATTAGTCATAATCGCGCTATGCAAGCCGGGCTAAGCGTCATGAGTATCAATCAGCTGACCGGTCTGGATTTATATGTTGATGGTGCTGACGAAGTGGCGCCGGATTTGAGTTTGCTCAAAGGCCGTGGTCAGGATCTGGTGCGTGAAAAAATTCTCGCCCATCATGCCGATCAGTTTGTGGTGTTAGTTGACGAAAGCAAATTGGTAAAAGCCATTGGTGACACCCATCCTATTCCCATTGAAGTTAATCCAGATAGCTGGCAATTGGTGCAAACTGCCTTACAACAAGTGGGTGGCCACGGCGAATTACGTTTAAATGCTGCTGGTGACAATGTATTTTTTTCCGCTGCTGGCTCAATGGTATTGGATATGCGATTTACTGATATCAGCTGTAAAAACCTGGATCAGTTGTTATCGTCGCTGCCGGGCGTTGTTGAGCATGGGGTTTTTTATCAGTTAGCCAGCGATGTGCTGATTGGCCGGGCGGATGGTGTGGAACGCTTAATTGCCGATAAAATGTAGCAGCGCCGTGGCGCTGCTACGATAAGCATTACTTTTTCAGCTCTTCGAGTATGGTTTCGGCTTTAGATTTACCAAATTCACCTGAGCCTTCGACGCCCAG